>JBBQGL010000038.1:0-28880 GCA_038323025.1 Hyphomicrobiales bacterium | reverse complement strand
ACCGAGATCGCGCACCGCGTCGGCAAGATGCGCCGGAAATTCGCGCTCCAGTACGGCTTCGTCGTCCCCGAGATCAAGGTCGGCGAGAGCCTGCAGGTGCCGCCGAAGGCCTATCAGGTGAAGATCCACGGCACGGTCATCGCCACCCAGGAAATGCGCATCGGCGAGCTGCTGGTGGTCACCGGCGAGGGCCGCGCCCCCGACGTGCCCGGCGAGGAGGTGCGCGAGCCCGCTTTCGGCATGAAGGCGCTGTGGATTCCCGATGCCTACGCGGCCGAGGTGCGCCGCGAAGGCTTCACGCCCGTCGATAACCTCTCCGTCATGCTCACCCACGTCAGCGAGGCGATCCGCAACAACCTGACGCAGCTCCTCTCCTACAAGGACACGCGCACGCTCCTCGACCGGCTCGAGCCTGAATACAAGCGCCTGCTCGAGGAAATCTGCCCCTCGCAGATCTCCTATTCCGGGCTGCAGGCGGTGCTGAAGGCGCTCCTCGCCGAGCGCGTCTCGATCCGCAACCTCCACCTCATCCTTGAGGCGATCGCCGAGGTCGTCCCCCACGCCCGCCGGTCGGAGCAGATCGCCGAGCACGTCCGCATGCGCATCGCCCAGCAGATCTGCGGCGACCTCGCCGAGGGCGGCGCCCTCAACGTGCTCCGCCTCGGCAACCGCTGGGACCTTGCCTTCCACCAGAGCCTGAAGCGCGACGCCAAGGGCGAGGTGACCGAGTTCGACATCGATCCGCGGCTGGTCGAGCAATTCGCCGCGGAGGCCTCCGAGGCGATAAAGAAGCGGATGGCCGAGAACACCCGATTCGCCCTCGTCACCGCGCCCGAGGTCCGCCCCTACCTGCGCATGATCATCGAGCGCATGTTCCCGTCGCTGCCCGTGCTGTCGCACGTGGAGATCGCGCGCGGCGTCGAAATCCGGGCGCTCGGAACCATCTCGTGATCACCATCCGGCCGGACATCGTCCTGTCGGTCTTCGCGATCTTCTGCCGGATCGGCGGTTGCCTGCTGATCGCGCCGGGCTTCTCCAGCGCGCAAATCCCATCGCGCATCCGGCTGTTCATCGCCCTCGGCATTTCGCTAGCGCTGACCCCGCTTCTCCTCGACACGATCCGGCCGCTCACCGGCGACGGCTCGCCGGCAACTGTGCTCATGCTCATCTTCTCGGAGCTGGCGACCGGGCTGCTGATCGGCTTCCTCGCCCGCCTCTTCTTCGCGGCCCTGGAGACCGTGGCGGCGGCGGTGACCCAGTCGATCGGCCTCGGCGGCATCCCCGGGACGCTCAACGAAGACATGGAGCACGTGCCGACGATCACCGTGCTCTTCACCATGACCGCGACCACCGTCATGTTCATCAGCGGCTTGCACGAGCAGCTCATCCGCGGGCTGCTCGAGTCCTACACGGCCATGCCGGCGGGCGCCGGCGTCTTCCCCCGCCTCGACCTCGTCGATATCGCCGACCAGATCTCGCGTGTCTTCTTCGTCGCGCTGCGCATCGGCAGCCCGTTCATCGTCTATTCGATCGTGGTCAACTTCGCCGTCGGCATCACCAACAAGCTGACCCCGCAAATTCCGGTCTTCTTCATCGCGGTGCCCTTCGTGCTCGCCGGCGGCCTGCTTCTCCTCCTCATCACGGTGCGCGAGTTCGTCGAGTATTTCCAGACGGCCTTCGCCGCCTGGCTGCAGAAGGGCTGAGCCGATGGACCGCCGGGTGAAGAAGCTGGCGCGCATCGTGGCCGTGCAGGAACGGTTGAGCCAGCTCGCCGAGATGAAGGTCGCCCGGCTCGACCGCGAGAAGGCCGAACTGCAGAAGGGCCAGGAAAGCCTGATCGCGGCGCTGAACGACGACACGCCGCTGCAGGGGGTTTTCGTCGACGCCATGGCCCGCCGGCTGAACGCGCTCGCCCGCGAGAACGACAAGGTCAACCAGGCCCTCGACACCGCCACCGGCCAGATGCTCGCCCAATCCATGCGCCTGCAGCGGATGGAGCGGATGACCGAGAAGGCGCGGCGCGAATACCTGCAGGACTTCTGGAAACGCGGCTTCGCCGACCTCCTCGACACCCTCGTCAAGAAGTGACGATGCAAGCCTCCGGTAAGCCACGGCGGGCAGAGTATGGGTTGCAGAAGACTCGCCGGCCCAGGGTCCCGATCAGAACCGCATGTCCATCAACCCGCCGCTCGACATCGTCCTCGACGTGGTCAAGGCAGCCGACCCGGCGCGCTACAAGGCCGCCGTCGAACGCCTCACCCGGATCTCCACCGCGGCCGGCGCGGGATTCGACAGCCTGATCCCCGCGACCGCGGCCACCCCGGCCGCGCCCGACGACCCGACCACAATGGCCACCGCGACGCCCGGAAAGACTCAGCCATCCGATGCCGCCAGGGCTTACCGCGGCTTCGAGGCCATGACCCTCGCCACCTTCATCGAATCGGCGATGCCCGACGACAGCGCCGCCGTCTTCGGCTCGGGCACCGCGGGTAACGTGTGGAAATCGATGCTCGCCGAACAGATCGCCAACCAGATGGCCAAGGCGGGCGGCATCGGCCTCGCCGACCAGCTCGCCGCGTTCGAGAAGCGCGCCGCCGGCGACAAGGGGGCGGCAACCCCGATCGGACCGACCTCGTCGCGCGAATCGCCCTTCGATCCCAGCCTTCTCGTCATGACCTTCGAACGCGGCTTCGCCGGCAAGCTCTCCACCGACGGCGTCAAGCCCGGCGACGATGCCTCCAGCGGATAATCCGACATGATCAAGCGAGAACCGAACCTCCCGCGTTTCGGTCGCGAGCAGCCTTTCCCCGAGACCAGCCTCGGCGACTACCTGCCGACCGGCGCCCCGGCCCCCTCCTCGTTCGAGTCGCGTCTGCCGCCCACCGCCGCCGTCGCCGGGTTCCTTGCCGCCCTCGACCGCCTGGAGGAGACGATCGAGACGGAAACCGCCGCGCTCGAAGCGCACCAGGCGGCCAACATGGCCGATTTCAACAGCCGCAAGAGCCGCAGCCTCCTCGAGCTGACGCGCCTCGCCCGTGCCCTGCCGCCGGGCGCCCAGCCGACGCTGCGCACGCGGCTCGACCGACTCCGCGCCAAGCTCCTACGCAACCAGGCGGTGCTCAAACTGAACGTCGAGGCGGTGCGCGAGATCGCCGACCTGCTGCTCGGCGCCCTCGGTGAAGCCGAATCGGACGGCACCTACGACATGCCGCTTGCCCGGCGCGACGCGGCGCGATGATCAGGACGCTCGGCATCGGCCTCTGGGCCGCGATTGTCGGCCTTGGCGCCGCCTACGCCGCCGCGACCTTCTCGGAGGGTGGTGGAAGCGGAGCCGCGACCGCCGCCGTGGTCGCCAAGGGACCGATCCCCACCGGCCTCGAATACAAGAAGCCGCCGCCGCTGACCGTGCCGATGATTTCCGACGGGCGGCTGCGCGGCTACGTCGTGGCGAGGATCGTCTTCACCGCCGACGCGCGCGCCCTCAGCGAATTCCCCATCGACCCGACGACCTTCGTCCTCGACGAGGCCTTCCGCCGCATCTACACCGACGGCAAGGTCGAATTCGACAAGATGTCGAAATACAACCTCGACGAACTTACCAAGGCGATCAAGACCAACGTCAACCAGCGGCTCGGCGCCGATCTGATCCACGATGTCCTCCTCGAGGATGTGAACTACGTCGACAAGAACGGCCTCAAGGAGCCGGGCGGCGCCCCCGCCAACTAGCGCCCTGTAGCGCCGTAGCCCGGATGGAGCGAAGCGAAATCCGGGAGTGCCGGCATCCAGGATCGGCATATCGACACAAATTCCCGCATTCCGCTTCGCTCCATGGGGGCTACGCGTCCAGCCGGTGCATGAGGTCGCGCGTCTGCGGGTAGAGGTCCCGGAAGACGCCGTACTGGCGCCGATAGACCTCGGCGGTCGCAGGATTGGCGACAAACTCCGTAGCGACGGGGTTCCAGGCGCGGATGTCGCCGGGCCGGGCATCGCCGACCGCAAGCGCCGCCAGGAGCGCGTCGCCGTAGGCGGCGCCGACGGTCTTTTCGCGCACGATCTGCGTCCGGCCCGAGACATCCGACGTGGCCTGCGCCCAGACCTTGTTGCGCGTGCCGCCGCCGACCGCAAGGATGGCACGCGGATCCTGCCCGGCGGCGAGGTACGTCTCGATGATTGCGTTGGTTCCGTACGCGATGCCCTCGAAGACCGCGCGATAGATGTCGCCGCGCGTATGGGTGAGGTTGAGGCCGAAGAGCACGCCCTTCGCCTGCGCGTCGTGGATCGGCGTGCGCTCGCCGGAGAAATAGGGAAGCAGCACGAGCCCGCGGGCGCCCGGCGGCGACTGCTCCGCCTCCACGGCAAGCGTGGCGATTGCCTTCGCCGGATCGAGCTCGCGCGCGAACTGGTCGCGGAACCAGTGGCTGAGCGTGCCGCTGGTGGCAAGGCCCGACATCGACGCGTGCCGCCCGGGAAACAGCCAGGGCGCGTACCAGAGGCGCTTGTCGCGCACGCGCTCCGCCGTGATCAGGATGATGAACACGGTCGAGCCGTACATCATCATCATGTCGCCGCTATCGAGAACCCCGACGCTCTCGGCCTCCGCCGCCGCGTCGACGGTGCCGACGATCACCGGCGTGCCCGCCGCGAGCCCGGTCTCCGCCGCCGCCCTTGCCGTGACCGTGCCGGCGATGTCGGTGGTCCAGGCGAGATCGGGCATGTGGTCCAGATCGATCGTGCCCGGCGCCAGCGCGTCGCTCCAGGCGAGGTCGTCGACGCGATAGAACGGGCTCGAGTTCGCGGCCGTATAGTGGTCGATGACGAAGCGACCGGTGAGGCAGTGCACCAGGAACGAGGTCGCCGTCAGGATCTTCGCCGTTTTCGCGTAGATTTCCGGCCGGTTGCGCTTCAGCCACAGGATCTTCGGGCCGATCGACTGGCTGGTGAGGGCGTTGCCGCAGCGGTCTAGCAGCGCGTCCTCGCCGATACGCGCCGTAAGCTCCGCGATCTCGGCGCTGGCGCGCGTATCGACGCCGTAGAGGACGCCGTTCATCAACGGCTCGCCGGCGGCATCGACCGGCAGCATGCACGGCCCGATGGCGCTGGCGCCAACCGCCCGGATCGATGCGGGCGGCACCCGGCTGTCGGCGAGGAGCTTGCGACTGAGGAAAGTGAAATCGTCCCACCAGTCCTCGCGCGGCCGGTGCTCGGCCCAGCCCGGCCGCGGCACGATCATCTTGTGCGGCCTCGCGGCGGTGGCGACCACCCGGCCGGCGGCGTCGACCAGCACGCCCTTCGATTCGAACGTCCCGATGTCGATGCCGAGGTAGTGGTTCACGTGATGTAGTCGTCGCGCTCGAGGCTGAATTCGGCGTCGATCCGCGCGATGCCGGCGGCCAGCAGCTTGGTCAGCCCGGCGAGGTCGTTCAGGTCGCACACCTCCAGCACCGAATGGGTGTAGCGGGTCGGAAAGCCGAGATCGATCGACGCGACGCCCTGCCCGACCAGCTGGACATAGGACGAGTCGGTGAGCGCGCCGATATGGGCGCTCCGCTGCAGCACGATCCCTTCGCTCGCGGCGGTTTCGTCGAAGAGCCTGACCAGCGCCGGGTGCGGGATGGTGCCGTTCAGCGTTCCGCGCCCGTGGAAGGAATAGAGACTCATCGCCGGCCCGCCGCCGAGCCGCACGTCGCCGCGCTGGCCCATGTCGGGCGTGTCGGTGGCGAGGATGATGTCGAGCTGGATGGCGATGTCGGGCGCGAGCACCTGCGCCGCCGTCACCGCGCCCCTGAGGTTGAACTCTTCCTGCACCGAGAAGACGAGGTGGATTGTCGGCTTGCGGGGCGCCGCGAGCAGCATGCGCGCGGCGACCAGCATGACGGCGCAGCCGGCGCGGTCATCCACCGACGTGCCGGCGATGCGCCCACCGACCAGCGGCGCCACCTTCGGCTCGTAGACCACCGGCGTGCCGATATCGATGCCGGCGGCAAGCACGGCGGCGGCGCTGTCGAGCCCGGTGTCGATGTAGAGCTCGGGGTAGGGCAGCACGCGGTACTTCTCGTCCGGCGTCGTGGCGTGGTGGCTCTTGTTGGCGATGATGCCCTGAACCTCCCTGCCCTCGCCGACGCAGAACATCACCGACTGCGCCGGCAGCGCCTTTTCCGGGACGCCGCCGAGGCGCTCGACACGGACGAGGCCGTTCGCCTCGATCTTGCGGACGACGAAACCGAGCTGGTCCATGTGGGCGAAGAGCATGACGCTCGGGGCCCCGGCGTCGCCCGGGATGGTGGCGATGAGGTTGCCGAGCCGGTCCGTGCGCGAGGCAATGCCGAGGCCGGCGAGCAGACCGGAAATATGACGGCGCACGCGCCCCTCGTAGCCGCTGAGGCCCGGGATCAGCATCAGCTCCGACAGAAGCATGCGCAGCCGGCCCTTGGTGGCGTCGGTCGGTTGGTCCTCCAGCGCCATATGCTTCCCCTCAGTTCGACGATGCCCGCGCGATCGGCATATTACACGGTCCCCTCGGCGCCCGCCCCGCACACCAGCGCGCAGACGTGGCGGGCACCGGCCACGATTCCGGGGGCGGTGCGCAGAGCCGCCAGCGAGGCCGCGCCGGAAAGATCGGCGGCGATGCCCATCTCGAACCACAGCCAGCGCGAGGCCTCGGCCATCGCCTCGTCGCTGACCAGCACGATCTCGTCGACGCCCTTCCGGACCACGTCGAAGATACGCTCGTCGGTGCGCCGGCACGCCATCGTCGCGACCCGCGTGGTGAGCTGCGCGAGCGTGACGACATGGCCGGCCTCGATGCTCGCCTTCAGGGTCGGCGAGCCGGTCGGCTCGACCCCGATGATGCGGACCGTGGGCCGCCGCGCCCGGATCGCCGTCGCCAGCCCCGAGATCAGCCCGCCGCCGCCGATAGCGATGACGATCGCGTCCATGTCCGGCAGGTCGTCGAGGATTTCCAGCCCGAGGGTGCCCTGCCCGGCCACCACCAGCGGATCGGCGAAGGGATGAAAATAGATGGCGCCGGTGCGTGCCGCAAAGGCCAGCGCCGCCTCGTTCGCGAGGTCCCACACCTCGCCCACCGTTTCGACGCCCGCGCCCCAGGCCTTCATCTTGGCGACCTTCGCCGGCGACACGCTCGCGGGAACGAAGATCGACGCCGGAACGCCGGCGGCGAAAGCCGTGCGCGCCACCGCCAGACCGTGGTTGCCGCCGGAGGCCGTCACGATGCCGCGGGCACTTTCCTCGCGCGGCGCACCGAGCAGCCGGTTCATGGCGCCGCGCGCCTTGAACGAGCCGGTCACTTGCAGGCATTCGAGCTTCAGCGTGACCCGGGCGTCAACCGCGAGCGGCGTCTTCAACTGGTCGAGCGGCATCACCGGCGTGCGCCGGACACGGCCGGCGATGCGCTCTTTCGCCGCCTCGACGTCGCCAATTCCGATCATCAGATGCGATTCCCGCGATAGGGCGCCGCGACCACCAGGCAGCAATTGCCCGGCACTACCCTCCCCGGCTGGCGCCGGCCATAGAGAATGCCGTCCGCCTGGTAGGCAAGGGTTTCCGGCGCCCGGCCGGGATCCCAGGGCGTGTGGATACGGCCCGCCGGCTCTCCGGCCCGCACCTCCCGTCCATTCTGGTGGAACGGCTCGAAAACGCCCTCGATCGTGGCGAAGACGTAGGCGCTGGCGCCCGGCAGTTCGAGGAGGCGTGGGTCGCCGCGCCTCGGCCCGGACGGCCCGGCCGGCACCACGCCAAGATGCTCGAGCACGTTGCGCACGCCGCGCCGGCAGATCGCGAGGGCATCGAGCGACACCGTCCCGCCGCCGCCCATCTCGGTGCCGATGCTGATCAGGCCGGCCGCACTGGCCGCCGCAGTCGCTGTACGCGGATCGCCGAGGTTGCCGATAACCACCGTCAGCGGCGCGTCGAAGGCCTCCGCCGCGGCGGCGCTCCGGCTCTGCAGGGCCGCATCGGTCGTCGGCTCGACCACCGCGCTCGGGATGATGTTCAGCGACGAGCCGCCCGAGTGCAGCGAGATGAACGCGTCGCCGCGGGGAAGAATCTCGTCGGTGATGTAGGCGGAGATCTGCTCGGTGATGGTGCCGCGCGGATCGCCGGGGAAGGTGCGATTGAAATTCAGGCCGTCAACCGGCGAGGTTCGCCGTCCCGCCATGACCGCGTGCACGTTGTTGGCCGGCATCAGGATGAGGCGGCCCTGCACGGTTCCCGGATCGATCTCGCGGATGAGTTCCGAGATGACGATCGGTCCCTCATACTCGTCGCCATGGTTGCCGCCTTCGAGAATGACCGTCGGCCCGCTGCCGTTCTTGACGATCGCAATCGGCACGCGGGTAACGCCCCACGCATCCTCATGCGGGGAGTGCGGGATCATCACGAAGCCGACCTGTTTTCCCGGCCGATCGAAATCGACGGTTGTGAACGCGCTGGTCGTGCGCGGTCCGGTAATGCGGCGCCCCATATCTGTTCAACTCCAGGATTTTCGCTGGCTCAGTGGGCCATTCCGGCCCGCCAAGTCAACGCCGGAAAAGATCAACCCAGCCCGGCTCAAAAATCGCGCGCGTAACCTGCGGCCCATCCCCCGTCGACGGCGAGTACATGCCCGCTGGTGTACGAATTGTGGGGATCGACGAGGAAGAGCACGGCGGCGGCAATTTCGGCGGGCGTGCCGGAGCGCTGCAGCGGAACGTGGGAAAGAAGCCTCTCCTCCCGCGCCGCGCCGCTTGCACCGGCGGCAACCGCGTTGACCCGGATCCCGCGCTCGCCGAGTTCCAGGGCGAGGGTGCGCGTCAACGAGAAGATCGCGGCGGCGCCGGCCGAGGCGCCGCTTTCGCCACGGACCGCGACCAGCCCGAACGCGGAGGCGACATTGACGATACGCCCGCCCGCGCCCATCGCCGCCGCCGCCGCGCGGCAACGGCGCTCGACCGCTTCAGGGCCGGCGCCTCCGTCGAGGAGAATGTTGACGAGGATATCCAGCCGGCCGCGCGACGCGACCGCTTGCGCGAGGCTGGCTTCGCCCCCGGCGGCAACGGGAGCGACCTCGGCGCCGTTGGCTCGCAACGCTGCGGCAATGACCTCGCCGAGACCGGACGCGTCGCCGCTGACCGCCGCGAAAGCGCTTGCCAGATCGATTTCCATGCCTTGAATCCCCGCCTCCGCCGGCCGCCTCGTGAAGCCGGCAACAAACATGCTATTATAATGGCTGGACCCGCGTCGACCGGAAGCGTCGGCGTTGCCGGGAAGAAGAATAACCCGTCGCGGACGGGGAGGAGGGGAAATGAAGCGTTCCGCTGCCGCTCGTTTGAAAAACGAGCCCCTGCCGGCGCCGCTCGATGCCGCCAACATGCTGGCGCTCTACGAAAAGATGGTCCTGCTCCGCCGGTTCGAGACCGCGGCGCAGATCGCCTGCCGCAAGGGCGAAACCCCGGGCTTCCTGCATCTCTACATCGGCGAGGAGGCAACCGCGGTCGGCGTCTGCCACCACCTCCGCCAGACCGACTGGATCACCTCCACCCATCGCGGCCACGGCCATGCGCTCGCCAAGGGCATGACGCCGCGCACGCTCATGGCCGAGCTTTTCGGCAAGGCCGACGGCTGCTGTGGCGGGCGTGGCGGGACCATGCACCTCTACGATCGCTCCGTCGGCCTTTTCGGGACCAACGGCATCGTCGCCGCCGGCATCGGCCATGCAGCCGGGGTCGGCATGAGTGCGCGCATCCGCAAGAGCGACGACGTCGCCGTCTCCTTCTTCGGCGACGGCGCGGTCAACCACGGCGGCTTCCACGAGGCGATCAATTTTGCCGCCGTGCAGAAATCTGCCGTCGTCTTCGTCTGCGAGAACAACCTCTACGCCACGGCTACACCGCTCGCCAACGTGACCCTCAACCCGGAGGTCGCCACCAAGGCCGCCGCCTATGGCATCCCGGGCGTCGCGGTCGACGGCAACGACGTGCTCGCCGTCCACGAGGCGATGCGGGTTGCGGTCGAGCGGGCGCGTGCCGGCCACGGACCGACGCTGATCGAGGCAAAGACCTACCGCACCGTCGGCCACCACGAGGGCGACCCGGTGGTCGGCAGCTACCGCACGCAGAAGGAGATCGACGCATGGGCGCAGCGCGACCCGATCAAGACCTTCCGCGAACGCCTGATCGAGGAATACGCGGTCGCCTCCGCCGCCGAGCTCGACGCTATCGACAGTGACGTCGAGAAGACCGTCCAGGATGCCCTTGCCTTCGCCCGCAAGGCGCCGGAGCCCGACGGCAACACCGTGCGCGCCTTCATGTACGCCGAGCCGCTCAACCCGCCGGAAGCGCTGCGGCCGGCCGTCGCCGCGAGGACCGTCACGACCAGCTGGCTCGACGCCGTCCGCGACGGCATCGCCGAGGAAATGCGCCGCGATCCGCACATCATGTATTTCGGCGAGGGCACCGGCGAGCGCGGCGGCACCTTCGCCCACACCAAGGGCCTCTGGCAGGAATTCGGGGGCGACCGCATGGTCGACACGCCCATCTCCGAGCAGGGTTTCACCGGGGCCGCGCTCGGCGCTTCGGCGACCGGCGCCCGCACCATCGCCGACCTGATGTTCGCCGACTTCATGTTCGAGGCGGCCGGCCAGATCATCCTGCAGGCCGCCAAGCTCCGCTACATGTCGAACGGGCAGATGAACGCGCCGATTGTCATCCGCGTCGGCGCCGGCGCGCTGCGCAGCGCCGGCCCGCACCATAGCGGCACCTACCACCCGATCTGGGCGCACATACCCGGCCTGATCGTGGCGATGCCGGCCACTCCGGCGGACGCCAAGGGCCTTATGAAGACGGCGCTGCGGGCCTTCGACCCGGTGATCATCTTGGAGCCGAAGGCGCTGTTCGCCTCGAAGGGCGAGGTCCCCGAGGGCGACCACCTCGTGCCGTTCGGCGTTGCGCGGATTGCCCGCGCCGGAAAGAACCTCACTATCGTCTCCGCCGGCCAGCTCGTGCAACGCGCCCTCGAGGCGGCGGAAGTTCTCGCCGCCGAAGGCATCGATTGCGAGGTCATCGACCTGCGCACGATCATGCCCCTCGACGTCGACACGGTGGCGGCGAGCGTCAGGAAGACCCATCGCCTCTTGGTGGTGGACGAGGGCTATGCCATGTGCGGCATCGGCGCCGAACTCGGCCAGGCGATGAACGAGCTGGTCTTCGACGAGCTCGATGCGCCGGTTGCGCGCCTGCACACCGACCCGGTCGTTCATCCGTTGGCGCCGGCGCTCGAGCGCGCCATGCTGGTCGATGCCGGCCGCATCGCCACCGCCGCGCGCGATGTCGTCGCCGGCAAGCCCAAGGTGCCCTGGCACTGGCGGAACGCCGCCGGCATCGCCCCGGCGGTTTCGGCGCCGCCGGTCGCGGCACCCCGGGCCGCTCCGCCCGAGCCGGCGAAGACCCCGGAGCCCTCTCTCCCCCCGGTCGACGGGGAGCCGATCACCATGCCGTTCGGCGACCTCACCATCAGCGAAGGCAAGGTCGTGCGCTGGGCAAAGGCGGTGGGCGACGCCGTCAAGGCCGGCGAACTGGTGGCCGAGGTCGAGACCGACAAGGCGGTGGTCGAGATCGAGGCCCCGGTCGCCGGCATCCTCGGGCAGATCGTTGCGCCCGAGGGCACGGTGGTGAAGATGGGCGGACAGCTTGGGATCGTCCGCCAGCCGCGCTAGCCACACCGGCAGCCGGCAGGAACAAACCTTTTCGAGGAAACGATGCGGATTCTTTGCGCCAACTGGTATGGATCTCACGACGCCGATCTCGAGCGCCGGCTTTTCCCGGACATCGAATTCCTGGTCGCCCGCGGCGCCGAGGGAACCTCCACGCCGACGCCGCCGCAAATGCGCGACGCCGATGCGGTGATCAACTACTCGGCCGTCGCCGATCTCGCCGAGAAGCCCGAGGCGTTCCCGAAGGCGAGGATCGTGGTGCGCGCCGGCGTCGGCTTCGACAATGCCGACCTGAAGGGGTTCGGCGCCCGCGGCGTTCCGGTGTGCAACGTGCCCGACTACGGCACCACCGAGGTTGCCGACCACGCCATCGCCCTCATGCTGGCGCTCCGCCGCGGCACCGCGACCTACGACGGCAAGGTGCGCGAGGGCAAGGCCGGGTGGAATTATCGCGCCGCGCCGCTGGTCGCCCGGCTGAAGGGCGCCACCTTCGGCGTCTACGGCCTCGGCCGCATTGGCCTGGCGACAGCCCGCCGCGCGGCGGCCTTCGACATGCGCGTCGTCTTCTACGATCCGTACCTCTCCAGCGGCGTCGATCTCGCCACCGGCTACGAACGCGTCCATTCGCTCGCGGCGCTGATCGCAGCATCGGACGTGCTCAGCATCCATTCGCCGCTCTCGCCGGAAACCCGGGGCGCCTTCAATGCCGCCGCCTTCGCGGCAGCGAAGCCTGGCCTTGTCCTCGTCAACACGGCGCGCGGTCCGATCATCGACATCGATGCCCTGGCCGACGCGCTCCGCCACAACCGCATCGGCGGCGCGGCGCTCGACGTGCTGCCGAAGGAGCCGGCCGACCCCGACCACCCGCTGATCCGCGCCTGGCGCAACCGGGAAGAGTGGATCGACGGCCGGCTTGTGCTCAGCCCGCACGCCGCGTTCTACAGCCCGGCATCGCTGGAGGACCTCCGCCGGAAGTCGGTGGAAGTCGTGGTCGCCTACCTGAACGAGGGGCGGCTCACCAACTGCGTCAACCGGGACTACCTGAAGGCCACCGCCTGAACCGCGTCTCTGAATGACGTTGGCTGGACCTCGGGATCCCTTGCTTCAGGACTTGGGTGAAGGTCCGCGCCGCGGCAGAATGCGGGCCAATCCCTCCCCGGAACGGGGAGGGGGACCGCGCGTGAACGCGGTGGGTGGGGATGACCTTGCCCCGTTCCTGAGGGTTAGGGTAGTGCGACCGCGCCCTACATCATGTAGCCGGCGGTCCAGCCGCCATCGATGGTCAGGCAGTGGCCGTTGACGTACGAGCTTTCCGGCGCGGCAAGGAAGAGCGCGCCCTGGGCAATCTCCTCCGGCTCGCCCGGACGGCCAAGGGGCACGTGCTTCATGAACGCCGCGGTGCGCGCGTGGAACGACCCGTCCGGGCCATAGAACAGCTTCTTGGTTATCTCGGTGAGCGTCGAGCCCGGCGCGATGGCGTTGACCAGGATGCCCTTCGGCGCCAGCTCCAGCGCCATGGCGCGCGTGAGGTGGATGATCCCCGCCTTGGCGGCGACGAACGGGCTCTGCAGCCGCATGGCGGCGAGCCCGACCGTCGAGGCGATATTGACGATGCGGCCGGCGCCCTGGCGGATCATTGGCTGCGCCACCGTGCGGCTGACCAGGTAGGTCCCGTCGAGGTCGATGCCGACGATGCGGTGCCATTCGTCCACGGGGAAGGCGTCGATGTCGACGCGGTGGGCGAGCGTATTGACGCCGGCATTGTTGACCAGGATGTCGATGCGGCCGAAGGCGGCAAGCGCCGCGTCGACGCCGTTCTGGATGGCCGCCTCGCTGCGGATGTCCATCTCCGCGGCGATCGCGCGCGGCAGCTCGGCCGCCGCGGTTCTTGCTCCCGCGCCATCGATGTCGGCGACCACGATCGCGGCGCCGTTGGCGGCGAGGAGGCGGGCGATGGCGCGGCCGATCCCGCCGGCGGCGCCGGTGACGAACGCGACCTTGCCCTTCAGATCGGTCTTCACGGATCGCGCTCCTCTGACGGGGTGAAACCTGCCTGCCATGCAGCTTCAATCCGCCGATGGCGGGCGGCCGGCGTGGCTATGCTACACTGGCGGCCCGCGTCACAGTCCAGCCTTTTCGCTCCCATGTCGCAGATCGCCACCGGCCTCGATCCCCTGCCCTCGCGAACCCTTCGCCGGGAGGACGGCCCCCTCTACCGCCAGCTCGCCGCGATCCTGCGTGCCCCGATCGTCGAGGGCGCCTACCCGATCGGCGCACCGCTTCCCAAGGAGGCCGAGCTTGCCGGTCGCTTCGGCATCAGCCTGATCACCGTGCGCCAGGCGCTGCGCGACCTCGAGGCCGACGGGCTGATCCGCAAGCGTGCCGCCAAGCCCGCGATCGTGGCGGCAAGGGCGCCGGCGGCGAAGCCGCAATTCACCTCCGCCTTCCGCAATTTCGCGGATATCGCCGCCTACACCCGCGACGCGCGGCTGGACATCGTCAGCTATCGCCGCGAAGCGTCGCCGGTCGCCCGCGCCGTCTTCAACCTCGGCGAACGCGACGTCTGCTATTGCCTGCGCAGCATTCTCCTCGTCGGCGATCGCCCCGAGGCGCAGATCACCACCTATTTCCCGCCCGACATCGGCAAGCGCCTGAAGCGCGCCGACTTCGACGATGTCCTGATCTTCCGCGCCGTGCAGACCCATCTCGGCATCCGCGTGGCGGCGGCGAAGATCACCGTGCGCGCCGAGGTCGCCGACGCCGACGTCGCCCGCGACCTCGACTACGCCGAGGGCGCGCCCATGCTGGCGATGGAGATGCTCTACCATTCGACCGAGCAGCAGCCGGTCGAATTCACCATCGCGCGGCACCGCGCCGACGTCTTCAGCCTCGTCTATGACGCGCCCAACGACATCGCCTGAGCCGCCGGTGGACATCGCGCGAGAGGTTATAATAGCATCATAGATATGACGCGTTCGCGTTGACCGGTTTGAGGGGTCATGGTACCGGTGTCATAAGGCCATCACGGTCAGCGGAAGCAAGGTTTTCCGCCAAAGAAGCGACGATGCCCATCCAGAACGGCATCTCAAAACGGGAGGTTAGTCAGTGAAGAAATTTACGGGATACTTGACTGCCGCGGCCTGCGCTGCGGCCCTGATCGCCGGCATGGCGCAGGGCGCCGGCGCCGCCGACAAGAAGTACACCATCTACCTGTCGAACAATTTCGTCGGCAACGACTGGCGCCAGCAGATGGAGCGGGTGGCGACCGTCTCGGTCAACAAGGGACCGCTCGCCGGCCGCGTCGACCTGAAGATCGAGAACGTCGAGAACACCGTCCAGGCGCAGCTCAACTCGCTGAATAACATCATCCGCTCCAAGCCCGACGCGATCCTCGTCGACGCCGGCTCGGCCGAAGCCCTCAACCCGACCATCAAGAAGGCCTGCGACGCCGGCATCGTCGTCATCAGCTTCGACCAGGTAGTCAGCGAGCCGTGCGCCTACGCGCTCGAATCCGACTGGAACCGCATCCCGGCGGTGCTCGCCGAATGGATGGCGAAGCAGCTGAACGGCAAGGGCAAGATCTTCGTCGACCGCGGCCTCGCCGGCGCCCCGATCTCCAAGGCGCTCGAGGACGGCTATATGGCGGTCCTGAAGAAGTATCCGGGCATCGAAGTGGTCGGCAATTACAACGGCCAGTACGCCCTCGGCCCGGAGCAGGAAGGCGTCGCCAGCTTGCTCGCCGCGCACCCGCAGGTCGACGGCATCCTCACCCAGGGCTACGGCACGGGCGCGATGAAGGCGCTCGCCGACGCCGGCCGTCCGGTCGTTCCCGTCACCGCGTTCTCGTATAACGGCACCGCCGTCGCCTGCCTGCAGACAGCCGGCGCCAAGTGCATCCTCGGCGCCAACCCGGCGTTTCTTTCTTCCGAGGCGATCAAGCTCGCGGTCGACATCCTCGACGGCAAGCCGAAGCCGGCCGACCGCCACGTCCTGGTCAACGGCGACTTCCTGACCACCGACCCGATCAAGTCCGAGCTCTATGACAACGCCGTCATGCAGAAGCTCGAAATCGGAAAGAACGCCTTCCCCGATGGACCTCCCGGCCTGACGCTGCCGATCACGCCCAGCTGGGTGGATATCACTGCCAAAGAAGCAGCCGGTTCATAATCGAAGCTTCCTCCTGCGGCGCCCTGCCGGTCCAGAACCGGAAGGGCGCCGTTTTCTTTTGTGAGCGACCATGGACCTCATCCAGGCCTCGGCGGTGTCGAAGCGCTACGGCGGCATCGCCGCGCTGAGCGGCGCCGAGTTTCATGCCCGCGCCGGCGAGGTCCACGCGCTGATCGGTGAGAACGGCGCCGGCAAGAGCACCTTCATCCAGATTCTGGCCGGCGCGGTGCGCCCCGACGCCGGAACCATCCTGTTGAACGGGGAGCCGTTCCGCGCCGCCAACCCGAGCGCCGCGCAAGCCGCCGGCATCTCCTCGGTCTTCCAGGAGCTGTCGCTCGTCCCCGACCTGACTGTGGAAGAGAACGTCTGGTTCCGGCATGAACCGATGTCCGCGATCGGCACCGTGCGCAAGCGGGCGCTCCGCCGCCAGACCGTGGAGCTCTTCGAACGCTATGGCTTTCCCGTCACCCGCCCCGACCAGGAGGTCCGCCGCCTGACGCTGGCCGAGCGCCAGGTCGTGGAAGTGGCCAAGGCGCTTGCCCGCGATCCGGCGGTGCTCATCCTCGACGAGGCGACCTCATCGCTTTCGCCGCGCGAGACCGAATGGCTGCTCGGCCTGGCCGGCCGGCTCGCCGCCGACGGCAAGCTCGTCATCTACATCTCGCATCGCCTCCAGGAGGTGCGCGCCGTCGCCAGCCGCATCACCGTCTTCCGTAACGGCATGACCGTGGCCGCGCACGACACGTCCGCCGTCAGCGACGACGAGATCATCTCGGAAATGCTCGGCCGCCGGCTCGACCGCCTGTTCCCGGAGCGGAAGCCGACCGCCACCGACCGGCTGGCGCTGCGCATCCGCGGGCTCACCTCCGGACACCGCCTGAAGAATGTCGACCTCGACCTCCGCGAAGGCGAGGTCCTCGGGGTCGGCGGCCTGCAGGGCCACGGCCAGCGCGAACTGTTCCAGACGCTCTTCGGCATCGGCAGGGCGAAGGGCACCATCGAGCTGTGGGGCAAGAACGTTACCGTGCGCGGGCCGCAATACGCGCTGACCGGCCGCGACGGCATTGCGCTTGTCCCCGAGGACCGGCGCGGGCAGGGTCTGCTTCTGGCGAAAAGCGTACGCGAAAACCTCACCCTCTCGGTCATCCCGCGCTTCTCCCGCTTCGGCGTTCTCAATCCACGCCGCGAGAAGGCCCTGGTCGATGAGATGATCGGGTTCCTGCGCATCAAGGCGAAGACGCCGGACCAGCCCGCGGGCACCCTCTCCGGCGGCAACCAGCAGAAGGTCATTTTCGGCAAGATGCTGCTGACCGAAGCCCGCGTCCTCCTCCTCTTCGACCCGACCCGCGGCGTCGACGTCGGCACCAAGGGCGAGATCTTCCAGCTGATGCGCGACCTCGCCGCAAAGGGCTACGCCATTCTCTTCTACTCGAGCGACCTGCCCGAACTCGTCCACGTCGCTGACCGCGTCGCGGTCATGCGCGACGGCGGCATCGCGGCCGTGCTCGAGGGCGACGCCATTTCCGAGAACGGCATCCTCAAGGCCGCGATGTACGAAACGCGGCGGGCGTCGTAATGACCGCCGGGACCCGATCCGGAGTCGAAAACCAACCGGCGCCTCCCGCCCGCGCCGGCTTCGACTGGCGTACCCGCCTGATCGACCGCGCGCCGTTTCTCGTCGCCTGCGTCATGCTGGCCGTACTGGTAGCGATCTACGGTTCGCTCCGCGAGGGAGTCTTCACCCTCGACGAGTTGAACGTCGACACCGCCGCCGCCATGACGCTTCTGCTCGCCGCCACCGGCCAGACCATCGTGCTGCTCCGCGGCGGCATCGACCTCTCCATCGGCGGGATGATCTCGTTCGGCACCGTGCTCGCCGCCACGCAATTCGGCGAGGGCCTCGGCACGACCGTCGGCTGGACGATCGCGATCCTCGCCATCGGCCTCGCAGTCGGCGCGATCAACGGGTTGCTCATCTCGATCCTCCGCCTGCAGCCGTTCCTGGTGACGCTGGCGACCTGGTCGATCCTGTCGGGCGCCGCGCTCCTCGTCCTCCCCATCGACGGCGGCTCGCTGCCCGGCGCCTGGATGTCGATCGGCAATGCCACCGTCCTCGGCGTCTCCACTTCGGTTGCGATTCTGGTCGTGCTCCTCGTCTTCTGGGCGTGGTTCCGCCACACCCGGCTCGGCATCACCATCCGCGCCACCGGCTCGAACGAGAAGTCAGCCTTCCTTTCCGGCGTTTCGCTGACCTTCATCAACGTCGCCACCTACGGCCTCTCCGGCGTTTTCGCCGCCCTCGCAGCGCTCTACCTGACTACCCAGACCGGCGCCGGCTCGCCCACCATCGGCAAGGACTACATCCTGCCTTCGGTGGCCGCCGCCGTGATCGGCGGTATCAGTTTGTTCGGCGGCCGCGGCGGGCTTCTCGGCACCGTCATCGGCGCCTTCATCCTCACCATCATCGGCAACCTCGTCTTCGTGCTTTCGGTATCGAGCTACTGGCAGCCGATCGTCTCCGGCGTGATCCTGCTCATCGCCGTCCTCGCCAGTTCTCTCGCCGAACGCTCCGCCCGCCGGAGCCTGTCATGACGATGATCCGGGACGCCAATGCAGCGCGCCGGTGCCTCCCCGAAACGGCGCCTCATCCGATGAGGGTCGTCTGATGCCCTTCCTGACCCGCCATCGCGCCATCCTGCTTGCCTATCTCGGCATGATCGTCCTGCTTCTGCTGACCAGCTTCTTCTCGCCCGGCTTCCTCGCCGGCGCGCACCTCCGCAGCCTCTCGGTTCTGGCAGCCTTCATCGGCATCGTCGCCCTCGGCCAGACCTTCGTCATCATCGGCGGCGGCATCGATCTGTCGGTGCCGTGGGTGCTGAACTCGGCGGCGATCCTGATGACCCTGATGGCGCGCGGGCAGAACGGGCCGCTCCTTTACGCCATCCCCCTGATCCTCGTTGCCGGCGCCGCCATCGGCGCGCTGAATGGTGCCGGCATCGCGCTCTTCGGCGTGCCGCCGATCATCATGACGCTGGCCGTGAACGTCATTCTTCAGGGCGGCATCCTGGTCTACACCGGGGGGACGCCGCAAGCGGTTGCGCCTTCGCTCGTCCAGTTCCTCGCGGTCGGCCGCATCGGCCCGATCCCGGTCGTGGCGATCCTGTGGATCGTGCTCGCCATTGCCGCGTCCTTCCTCCTCTCGCGGACGGCCTTTGGCCGGCGGCTCTATGCCGTCGGCTCCAGCGCGACGGTCGCGGAATTCTCCGGCGTGCCGATCGTGCGCACGGCGGTCCTCGCCTACACGCTCTGCGGTTTTACCGCCGCCCTCGCCGGCATGCTGCTGACCGGCTACACCGCCCAGGCCTATCTCGGCATGGGCGACCCCTACCTGTTCACCTCGATCGCCGCGGTGGCGATCGGCGGCGCCTCGATCCTCGGCGGCAGCGGCCACTACATCGGCACCATCGCCGGCGCCTTCGTGCTGACCATCCTAACGGGGCTGCTGCCGGCGCTGAACCTCTCCAACGGCGCGCTGCTCATCGTCTACGGAGTGGTTATCCTCATCACCGTCTCGCTGGCGAGCGAGGCATTTTCCGACCTCGGCGGCGCCATCCGCTCGGCGCTCCGCCGCAATGACAGCGGGACAGACACGGCAAGGGGCGAGACGTCATGATCGACATTGAATGCGTGGTGGATTCGGGCTCCCTCCTCGGCGAGGGAACCTACTGGGACACGAAGGAGCAGGTGCTCTGGTGGATCGACATCTGGGGGCCGACCATCCACCGCTACGACCCGGCGACGGGCAAGGACGACACCTGGACCGCGCCCGAATATCTGGGCACGCTGTCGGTACGCGCCAAAGGCGGCCTCGTCGTCTCGATGGTGAGCGGCTTCTTCTTCTTCGATCCGAAGACCGGAAGATTCACGCCGATCGTCGACCCCGAGGCGGAACTCGCCGACACGCGCTTCAACGACGGCAAGACCGACCGCCAGGGCCGCTTCTTCTCCGGCAGCATGTTCGAGGCGCCGGGCAAGACCCCGGCGATGATCGGCTCGCTCTGGCGCCTCGACCCGGATCTGTCGGTCCACAAGGTGATCGATGGCGTCGGCTGCTCGAACGGGCTCGCCTGGAGCCCGGACAGCCGCACCATGTACTTCACCGACAGCCACACCCACTTCGTCTGGGCCTTCGATTTCGATCCGGCGACCGGCGCGGCGGAGAACCGGCGCGTCTTCATCGACCTCACCGCCGAGGACTACATCGTCGACGGCTCGACCGTCGACGCGGCCGGCAACTACTGGCTGACGGTGCCGTTCAAGGGCAAGGTTCTCGCCTACGATCCCTCCGGCAAGCGGATCAGGACAGTCGACCTGCCCTTTGACCTGCCCACCTGCTGCGAATTCGGCGGCAGGGATCTCGACACCCTCTACGTTACCAGCGCGACGCTGCGGCGTGACGCCAAGACGCTCGCCGGACAAACCAAACCGGGCGGCCTCTTCGCCATCCACGGGCTCGGCGCCAAGGGCCTGCCGCTGGTTCCGTTCAAGGGCTGACGTTGGGGGTAAATGATTGCATCACCGCATCAGATGCATTAGCATCTGATGCATGCGCACCACCCTCGATATCGACGACGACGTCCTCCAGGCGGCCAAGGATCTCGCGCGCGCCGAGAGAAAGACTGCCGGCGAGGTCATCTCCGACCTTGCCCGGAAGGCTCTGACCCGGCCCGCCACGACTCGGCGGTTCAAGATCCAAGACGGGCTTCCGCTCCTGCCCAAGCGCGGACAAGCCGCTACTCCGGAACTGGTCCAGCGGCTCCTGGAAGATGAGCCCTGACCTTGAGGGCATTGTTCGACGTAAATTTCCTCGTCGCGCTCTTCGATGCTGGACATACGCACAATCAGCGGGCGCGAAATTGGTGGCACGCACATCAGGACGAGGGATGGGCTTCCTGCCCCTTCACGCAGAATGGGCTCATTCGCGTTTTGTCGCAGCCCAGCTACACGGCACCCATGACCATCGTCGACGCCGTCGAGGTGATGAGGGAGGCGATCGCCCACAGCAACCACGCCTTCTGGCCGGATGACATTTCTTTCCTCGACGCGGTCCACGCCGATAGGACCGTCGGGCACCGCCAGATCACCGACGTCTACCTGCTCGCGCTCGCGGTGAAGAACAACGCGAGGTTCGTGACCTTCGATCGAACCGTCGCGCTGGCCGCTGTGCGGGGCGCGAAACCAGAGAACCTCCTGGTCCTGCCTTAGAGTCCGCGCAAATCGTCCTCAAGCCTTCGTCACCCGCACGGTCGCGTCGGGCCTCGCAAACACCTCGGGCTTGAGCTTGATGCCGAGGCCGGGACCTTCGAGCGGCCAGACGCGTCCGTTCTCGACCCGTGGCAACACGTCGGCCACCTCGCGATACCAGCCGGTGAAGTAGGCGCGCACCGCTTCTTGCCAGTTGACGTTGGGGAGCGTCGCCGAGAGCGCGCAGCTCGCCGCGAAGACCACCGGGCCGGTGCAGTCGTGCAGCGTCACCGGCAGTTCGCTCGCCTCGGCAAGGTTGGCGATCTTGCGGGCTTCGCTCAGCCCCCCGCACCAGGCGAGGTCGATCATGATCACCGACGCCGCGCGCTTCTCGATCAGCTGCCTGAACACCTGCCGCGTCGCCAGTCGTTCGCTCGCCGCGATCGGGATTGAGGTGTGGCGGGCAAGCTCCGCCAGCGCGTCGAGCTCGTTGAAGCGGATCGGCTCTTCCAGCCAGGTGACATCGTAGGGCCGCAGCGCCTCGGCGATGCGGAGCGCCGGTGGCAGGGTCCACAGCCCGTGTAGTTCGACCATGATCTCCATCTGGTTGCCCACCGCGTCGCGAATCTTCTTGAAGGGCTCCAGCGCCTTGTCGAGGTCGACCAGCGAGATGCGGGTGCCGTGCGAAGCTTCGGCGGCGACGTCGAAGGGCCAGATCTTCATCGCCGCGATGCCTTCAGCGAGAAGGCTCTTCGCCAGCTTGTCGGCGTCGAAGCGCCAGGCGAGCAAATCCTCGTACGGCCCTTCCGAGGCGTCCTTTGGCTTGAGGCTCCAGTCCTCGGTCCGCTCGAAGAGCGCATTCCGCTTGGTGGCGCGGATATGCCCGTAGCCGGCGCAGGTATTGTAGACCGGCACGCTCTCGTGGGTGCGTCCGCCGAGGAGGCGCCAGACCGGCTCGCCGAGCGCCTGGCCGTAGATGTCCCAAAGCGCCAGGTTGATCGCGGAATTGCCGCGCACCTCCGCCCCGGAATCGCGTGCGCCGACGTAGACGCTGCCGAGCCGGCGATCGTGCAGCTCGATGTCGCGCGGGTCCTTGCCGAGGAGATAGGACGCCGCGTTGGCGTGGATGTAGGCGGCAACCGGCGCCGGCGCCCAGAAAGTCTCGCCGGTGCCGACAAACCCGGCGTCCGTGTGCAGGCGCAGCCAGAAGAGGAACGGGAATTCGGCCAGTTCGATCGTCTCCACCGCCGTGATCTTCATCGTCCGTCTCCGCCTCTCGCTTTCGCGCCGGCCTCGGGCGACTGGCCAGCAAGGCCGCGCGCCAAATGCTTTGGGGATGGTACCGGTGTCATCGCCCGTTGAAAAGCAAGACCGGGAACCGTCAGGCCTGGCTTGGCTTTGCCCGGCATCTCTCGTTTCCTGCCCGTTTGGACTAGGATGCGGGCCGGCCCAGTCGCGGCCGGACGAGTTCGGTTCAGTCATGGATGCATCGCACCGCCGCCCGCGCGGCACGGGCAAGGGCTCGCGTCTCGGCATGCGCGAGATCGCCGCCCGTGTCGGAGTCTCGCCGATCACCGTGTCGCGGGCGCTGAAGGACCCTTCCAAGGTCTCGCCGGAGACGCGCCAGCGCATCCTCGACGCGATCGAGCGCGAAGGCTTCATCCCCAACCAGCTCGCCTCGAGCATGCGCGGCGCCGGGCGCATCATCGGCACAATGGTGCCGCCGCTGATCAATTCGGGCATCGCCGAGCAGGTCCAGGGGATGTCCGACGAGACCCACGAGAGCGGCTACCAGCTGCTGCTCATGCAGGGCGATTTCGGCGCGGCGGCGGAGGAGAAGGCGATCCGCGCGCTGCTCGGCTGGCGGCCCGCCGGCCTGATCCTGCAGGCCTTCGTGCAGGGCAACGTGGCTCGCCATATTCTCGGTGACAGCGGCGTGCCGGTCGTCGAGATCAGCGAGATCCGCGGCAAGCGCCCGATCGACATGGCGGTCGGCGTCTCCAATTTCGAGACCGCCTACGCCATGACCGCCCACCTCGCCAGCAAGGGCTACCGCAAGATCGGCTTCGTCTCGACGCCGATTCACGGCAACGACCGCCTGCAGCAGCGCCGCATCGGCTACCGCCAGGCGATGACCGACCTCGGCCTCTCCTACAATCCCGAGCTCGAGGTCGAGGTGCCGATCACGCCGCAGGGCGGCGGCGAGGCGTTGCGCATTCTCACTGCCCGCGATCCGAAGGTGCAGGTGATCTTCTGTTCGAGCGATACGCTCGCCATCGGCGCGGTGCAGGAATGCCACCGCCTCGGCTGGAAGATTCCCGACCGCCTCGCCATCGCCGGCTACGGCGACCTCGACCTTGCCCGCCAGCTCTACCCGGCGCTCACCACCGTGCGCGTGCCGCGCTACGAGATGGGCCGCCAGGCCGTCCGCCAGCTCCTGCGCCGTCTGGCAGGGGACACCAAATCGCCGACCATCGTCAGCCTCGGCTTCCAGATCATCGACCGCGAGAGCGCATGAAGGGCTACACGCAGGTGTTGACCTACCTACGGGCAACCCGTACTCATGCAAGATAACGATCATGAATGGGACGACGAGAAGGCGTCAGCCAATCTCTTAAAGCACGGTGTGTCTTTCGAGATCGCCACGGGCGTCTTCAAAGATCCCTTTGCACTGGAACTTCTCGACGATCGCGCGAAATACGACGAAGTGCGATTGATCACCCTCGGAATGGTCGATGGCGTCGTGCTCTACGTGGTTTCCACGGAACGGAACGGACGCCTCCGGCTGATCTCTGCACGGCGCGCCACAAGGCAGGAACAGGATGGTTACTTCACGCAAGACCGCTGATCGCCTGCGGCCAATGACGCAAGGCGAGATCGACGCCGCCGCCGCCACCGACCCGGACGCGCTACCGTTGGATGCCGCCGATCTCGGCCGCATGAAGCGCACGCCCCGGGCAAAGATCATTCGCCGCGCCCTGGGGCTTACCCAGGAGGAATTCGCCGGGCGCTACGCGATCCCGGTTGGAACCTTGCGCGACTGGGAACAGGGACGGAGCGAGCCTGACGAGACGGCACGCAGCTACCTTAAGGTCATCGCCAACGATCCCGAGGGAGTCTGGCGCGCCCTGAAGAGGGATCGGGCTCCGGCAGCCTGAGATTGACCCCTCAATAGTCGAGTTGATGGCCCGCAGGCTCCGCTCGCCGGCCATCGGCAGGCGTCAAACTCATTTTTGTTTTTGGGGCAGGCGCAGACACTGCTCGTGCCAGATGCCCGGAACCCCCTCAAGCTCGTAGAGCACGTCGCCGCCATGGTAGTAACCGATCGATTTGACGCTAGCGACACGCCCGGCGAACTGCAACTGGTCGAGTTCGAGTTTATCGTGAAAGACCCAATTCTCGCGGAACAATTCTAGCTCGCGTCGCGAGATAATTGCGACCTGGACACCCTTCGCATACGCAGCCTCATAGGCGGCCATGAATTGGGCCCTTTCAATCCAGCCTTGCGGCGACCCTATGTTAGGCGACGCGCGGCCGCCCCGTACAATCGGCAACGGCGCTAAATCAGCGGCCTATCCTACTTCCCGGCCCGCTTCGCCCTTGCCTTCTTCCCCTCCCCGTCCCCAGCCGCTGCTCCCAGCCCTCCTCGAAAATGTTGAGGTAGGCCTTGGGATCGTAGGGATGCGCCAGCGCTACCTCGACGTTGAGGTCGATGCCGAGGCCGGGGCCATCGGGCAGCGACAGGTGCCCGTTCTTCGGATCGATGGCCGGGTGCCAGGTGACCAGGTCGCGTGTCCACGGCTCGTTGAAGGCGTCGAAGTGCTCCTGGATCAGGAAGTTCGGGACGCAGGCGGCAAGCTGCAGGCAGACGGCGGTCGCCACCGGGCCACCGCTCTGGTGCGGAGCGATATAGCTGCCGTGCGCGAGCGCGAGATCGGCGACGGCGAGCGTATTGACGATGCCGCCGAGCGACATCGGCTCGGGCTGGAAGATGTTGACGCCGCCACCCTCGGCGAGGGTGAAGAACTGGCCGACGGTGTCGTACATCTCGCCGGTCGCCACCGGGATCGGACTGGCGTGCCCGACCGGATGGACGGTCTCCTGACGGTCGCGCGTCGTCGGCTCCTCCCACCAGTAGATGCCGAGCGGCGCGAAACGACGCGCCGCGCGGATCGCCTCGGTCTCGGTGAAGCGGGCATGGACGTCGATCAGGATCAGCGTGTCGGCGGGAAGCTCGCGCCGGAGCAGGGCTACGATCTCGTAGGCGAGGTCGAGTTCCGGCTCGCTGATGAAGCCCTGCGCCGTGCCGAACGGGTCGAGCTTGAAGGCCTTGAACCCCTTGGCGAGAACCTGCCGCGCCGCCGCCAGAAAGCTCTCCGGCGTGCGCTCGGTGCGGTACCAGCCGTTGGCGTAGCCGAGCACGCTGTCGCGGAGCCGCCCGCCGAGCAGCTGGTGAATCGGCGCGCCGAGGTGCTTGCCGAGGATGTCCCAGCACGCGACCTCGACCGCCGCGATCACGGTGCGGTGGATATGACCGCCGTCGAGCGAGACGCTGTCGAGCATGCGCTTGGCGAGCCCCCGCACGCGGAGCGGATCCTGTCCGACGACGAGGTGCTCGAGCTCGCGCACGCCCGCCTCGGTCGTGCGGATGAAGCCGTTGAGCGTGCCCTCGCCGATGCCGTGAATGCCGGCATCGGTATTGACGCGCACGAACAGCCAGTTCTTCCACCCGGCGCCGACGGTGTAGGTGTCGATCCCGGTGATGCGCATCGGTTCTGGCTCCTCAGGCCGCCGCGGCGATGGTCGCGATCACGCGGTCGGTCGAGAGACCATAGACCGTCTGCAGGTGGGGCACCGAGCCGCATTCGATATAGCGGTCGGGCAGCCCGATACGCGTGATCGGCTTCCGCACCCCGCGCTCGTAAAGCGCCTCGATGACGGCGCTGGCGAGCCCTCCGACGACGACGTGGTTCTCCACCGTGACCACCCGGTCGACCGAGGCCGCGAACTCGGCCACCGCCTCGGCATCGAAGGGCTTCAGCGTCGGCACGTGCAGCACGCCGGCGTCGATGCCGCGCTTCTGCAGCGCCGACGCGGCATCGAGCGCCCGCTCGGTCATCAGGCCGGTGGCGATGATACCGACATCGCGCCCTTCCCTCACCCGCGCCGCCTTGCCGATCCTGAATTGGTAGGTTTCCGGGTCGAGCACCACCGGCACCTTGCCGCGCAGCAGGCGCATGTAGACCGGGCCGTCATGATCGGCCATCGCCGCAGTCGCCTGCGCGATATCGGTCGCGTCGCACGGGTCGATCACCACCAGCCCCGGCACCATGCGCATCAGGGCGAGGTCCTCGATCGCCTGGTGGGTGCCGCCATAGCCCGTGGTCAATCCCGGCAGGCCGGCGATGATCTTCACGTTGAGGTCGCTGTGCGCCACCGCGATGGCGATGAAGTCGAAGGCGCGCCGCGTGGCGAAGACGCCGTAGGTGGTTGCGAACGGAAGCTTGCCGGTGCGGGCGAGCCCCGCCGCCACCGCGATCAGGTTCTGCTCCGCCATGCCGACGTTGAAGAAGCGGTCGGGGAAGGCATCGCGGAACGGCAGGATGTCGGTGTACTTGCCGAGGTCGGCGGTGAGGCCGACCACCTCCGGCCGCTTCTGGCCGAGCTTCACCAGCGCCTGGCCGAAGGGCGCATCGACCGAGGCGCGGTTGGCCGCGGTGGCTTCGTCCTGGCCCATCGCCAGCGTACGCGAACGCTCAGCCATGGGCGGCCCCCTCCTCGAATTCGGCAAAGAGCGCGTCCCATTCGCCGGGGTCGACGCGCACGAAATGCGCCTTCTCGCGGGTTTCCAGCGTCGGCACGCCCTTCCCCGGGAGCGTGCGCAGCACGATCGCCTTGGGTTTGCCGGCGGCCGCGCGCGCCACCCGCAACGCCTCGACGACGGCGGCGATGTCGTTGCCGTCGACCTCCTGCGTCTGCCACCCGAAGGCGCGCCACTTGTCGGCGACCGGCTCCATGTCGAGGACCATCTTCCCGTCCGCCTGGATGCCGTTGCAGTCGATGAGGGCGACAAGGTTGTCGAGCCTGAAATGCGAAGCGGACATCGCCGCCTCCCAGGTGGCGCCCTCCTGCATCTCGCCGTCGGAAAGCTCGACGAAGATGCGCGCCGGCGAACCGTCCATGCGCAGGCCGAGCGCCTGACCGACGCCCTGCCCGAGGCCGTGGCCGAGGGAGCCGCCGATGATCTCGACCCCCGGCGTCGTGTCGAGCGTGCTCATTTCGAGGCGGCTGTTGTCGGCGCCGTAGGTCGCCAGTTCCGCGACGGGGAGGATGCCGCATTCGGCAAACGCCGCCCACAGCGCGATCGAATAGTGCCCGGTGGAAAGCAGGAAACGGTCGCGGTCCGCCCATTTGAGGTTCTGCGGGTCGTAGCGCAGTTCGTGGAAGTAGAGGGCGGCGAGGACGTCGGCGATGCCGAGCCCCTGGCCGATGTAGCCGGCCCCCTGGCCGCGCGCCATGGTGAGCATGTGACGGCGCAGGTTCGTCGCGCGCAGCTTTAGGGCGCGCAGGTCGGGTGTCTCGGAAGGGAAATTGCCGACGGTCACCGCGCCTAGTCCTTGTCGAGGCCGCCGCTGAGATTGAGCCGTTCGGCCGTCACGTAATCGGGCGCGTCGAGGGCGAGCCAGAGGACGCCCGCGGCGACGTCGCCCCGCTCCACCCGGCGGCCGAGGGGTACCCGGCTGGTGCGCTCGTCGAGGAAGGCCTGCAGGTCGTCGCGGCCCTGGATGCGCGCCAGTTCCGCCTCGGTCGAACGCTGCATCTCGGTGTCCATCATGCCCGGCGCGAGGCTGTTGACGAGGACGCCGAACGGCGCCAGCGCCACCGCCGCGGCCCGCGTCACCGAATCGACGCCTGCCTTGCTCGCCGCATAGGCGGTGTAGTTCGGCAGCGCCATGCGCGAGGCTGGCGAGGTGATGTTGACGATCCGCCCGGAGCGCTGGGCTTGCATGACGCGGCCGGCCGCCGCGCACATCAGCGCCAGCGCCGTGACGTTCAGCGACAGCGTGCGGTTCCACATCTTCGCGGTCATGGCGAGGAACGCCTCGATGCCGCCGTAACCGGCATTGTTGACCAGCACGTCGAGACGGCCGTGGGCGCGCACCGCTGCCTCGACGGCGGCTTCCGGCGCGCCTTCGCGGGTCAGGTCGTCGACGATGACCAGCGTCTTGCCGCCCGCCTCGCGGCAAAGCGCTTCCGTCCCGGCTGCACCTGTTGCGTTGATGTCGAGGATCGCGACCGCACAGCCGCGCCGCGCGAACTGCACCGCGATTTCGCGGCCGAGGCCGCCCCCGGCCCCGGTGACGAGCGTGCTCCTCGAAGGCGTGGAACTGGCGGCGGCGGGCATGGCAATCCTTGGCGGAAGGCCGCCTTTGTTACCGTTACCATCCCTGCCCCGTCAAGAGTTGGCGGCAATCCCGATCAGGAGTCCGTCCAAGGCCCGCGATCCGCTCCCACCCGGTCATCCGCGCGCGAGAATCCGCCGCGGCGAGAGGACGAAAGGCGGCAGCGCCGCGGCGAGGTTGCTGAACGGAAGCACCTCCGGCTTCAGGCGGATGCCAAGGACGTCCGCCATGAACGCCCGGCGCCCCTCGATGCGTCGCCAGGCCTCGGGATAGCGGTCCCTCAACTCGTCCCGCCCGGGCTCATCGAGGAGGGCAATGCCGTCCTCGATATTGCTGGTGAAATACGGCGAGTTGGTCGCCGG
>JBBQGL010000037.1:0-28891 GCA_038323025.1 Hyphomicrobiales bacterium | reverse complement strand
TCACCGACGATCGCTTCAAGGTGGCGGCGATCACGTGGCTTCAGCTTGACGGAAATCCCGGGGCGCATGCCCAAGACTCGCATGCGCCGAACCTGACGGGAATCCCCTCCCGGATTCACCCGTCAGATTTGTTCCACTAGTACATCCGGCCGCCGTCGGGGACCTTACGGTCGGGCCCGATGAGCATCACTTCGCCGGCTTCGTCGGGCAGGCCGAGGGTCAGCACCTCGGACATCAACGGGCCGATCTGGCGCGGAGGAAAGTTCACCACCGCCAGCACCTGGCGGCCGACCAGTTCCTCCAGCCGGTGGTTCTTCGTGATCTGCGCCGAGGACTTCTTCCGTCCGATCCCGGGTCCGAAATCGATGACCAGCCGGAACGCCGGCTTCCGGGCTTCCGGAAACGGCTGCGCCTCGACGATGGTGCCGGCGCGGATATCGACCTTGAGGAAATCGGCAAAGGCGATCTGTTCTGCAACGGATGTCACGGTTCACGATGCTCCCGGCCATGGAAAACGCGAAGGATGAAGATCGTTTCGCCGCTCACGCGGTATTCAACGATGTATCTGGCATTGAGGACCGCCACCACTATTTCGCGGTACTCCGGCCGTGCCGGGTTTGGCCTCCCGAGAGACGGAAATGCGCGGAGAAGTTCAAGCCGCGCCGCGATCGCAACGGCAACGCGGGAAGCCATCGCGGGATGCCGCTCGGCCAGGAATTCGGCGAACCGGCTGGCGTCGGTCAGCGCTGCCGCCGACCATTCGATCTTCACCTATCGCGCCACGGCTTGAACGCCGGTGTCCCCCAGGTGCTCAGCCACTCCGCTACCTGCTCGTGCGGCACGGTAGGTTCGCCGGCCTCGATCGCCGCCCAGCGCCGGTCCAGTTCGGCCAGCTCCTCGGCCGAAATCGTAGGCGATTCGTCGAGAAGCATCAGCTCGGAGACGAACTGAGCCACCGTGGTGCCCCTATCGCTGGCGCGCTTCTCCAGCGCGCTCGCCGTGGCCTCGTCGACTTCGATGGTGCGCGTGGGCTTGTTCATGGCGATATTCTGCGGCCCGCCGAAAGGCCTGTCCAGCGCGGGCTAGACGTCCGCCTCCGCTCCGGCGCTCCCGGACCGCGTGCGCGAACGCAGGCGCTCGCCGAAGTCGGGGATGACGGAGCAGAGCCGGTCGAGCCAGCCGATCCAGCGCTCGCCCCGGCCGAGGCCGCGATCGAGCGCCGCCATGGTGCGGGCCAGACCCGCGTCGTCGTCATCGAGGAATGCGCGGAACACGTCGGCATAGACGAACACCATGCCCTCCACCGCGATCCGGCCGGCGATGCCGCCGCGATGGATGCCGGCGGCGACCAGCGTCCACATCTGCGACTTGCGGGCGATGCGATGGAGCGCGCGCATCAGCATCGGATCGCGGCGTCCCGCCGTGAGGATTCTTCTCAGCGCCGGCCGGTGGGGCGCGAGCGCATCGAAGCGATGCATGAGCACCTCGAACAGGCGGTCGCGGGGCTCGGCTCCTGACGGAGTGCCCTTGCCAAGGACGCCCTCGTCGATCCGCCGCGAGAAGTCGGCGAGGATGCCGAGCTTGCCGTTGTAGAGCGAACGGAGGGTGGCGAGGCTGACATCGGCCTCGGCCGCCACGTCGGCGAGGCCGATGTCGCCAAAACTCCGCTCTGCGGCGAGCGCCATCAGCGCGTCGATGACCTTGTCGCGCGGAGCGGCGGGCGCGGCCGCCACGACTGCCCTGCGGGCGCGCGTCTTTCGCTCGGGTCGTCTCGCCATGGCCTGAACCTCCACGTTGATCGTGAAAGTCTATCCGGCAACGATGGCAAGGGCGAGGCAGGAAAGATTCAGCCGGAAAGCTCTTCCGAGCGTTTGCGCGCGGCCCCGACAGCCCGCCGCACCAGGCGGGCGAGCCCTTCCTCGCCCATGAACACGGTAAGCGCGGCGGCGGTCGTGCCGTTCGGCGAGGTGACATTCTTGCGCAACTGGGAAGGCGGCAGGTCGGACAATCGCAGCAGTTCGCCCGCCCCGACGATCGTGGCGCGGGCGATGGTCGCGGCGAGCTCCGGCGGGGCACCCTCGGCGACGGCGGCTTCCGCAAGACACTCGGCGAGCAGGAAGACATAGGCCGGCCCGGACCCGGAAACGGCGGTGACCACGTCGATCAGGGCCTCTTTCTCGACGAACGCGACCTCGCCTACGGCCGCGAGCAGTTCGGTGACCAGCGCCTTGCCGGCGGCGTCGACGCGCGCATTCGCGATTGCGGCGGTCATGCCGCGCCCCACCTGCGCCGGCGTGTTGGGGATCGAGCGCACGATTGCCGCCTCGCCGAGGCCGGCCTCGAGATTGGCGAGCGTCGTGCCCGCGGCGATCGAGAGAATGACGGTCCCGGGCCCGACAAGCGCGCGCAGCACCGGCAGCACCCCGGCGATGATCTGCGGCTTCACCGCCACCACGATCACCCGCGCCGTGCCCTTCGGCGGCGCCGCTACCGGCGCGATGCCGGCGCCGGCGAGGATGGCGGCGCTGTCCTCCGGCGGCGCCGGATCGACTGCCACCACCGCGCCGGGATCGAGCCCGCGCTCGAGCCAGCCGGCGAGCAGCGCGCCGCCCATCTTGCCGACGCCGACAAGGACAAGCGGCGCGGCGGGCGTGAAGTCGATGGAAATCGGCATGGGAGGTGGGGGCCTATGCCTCGCCCACGGTCTCGAAGAGGACGCCTTCCAGCGCCTCGGGTGCCGTCTGTCCGGCCCATACGACGAACTGGAACGCCTGGAAGTAGCGTTCGCACGCCTCGATGGCGGCGTGCAGCAGGCGCTCGACCTGGCTGCTGTTCGGCTCGACGCCGCCGGAAAGCAGGAGCGCCTGGCGATAGAGTATCACCCCCTCTTCCCGCCAGAGATCGAAGTGGCCGATCCATAGCTGTTCGTTCACCGCCGACAGCAGGCGCATGACTTCGAGCCGGCGTGGCTCGGGAACCTTCAGATCGAACCCGCAGGCGAGGTGGATCGCCTCGCGATCCTCCATCCACGAGAAGGAGACGTGGTATTCCGACCAGCCGCCGGCCACCGAGATGGTGATCTCGTCGTCGCCCGCGCGCTCGAAGATCCAGTCATTCAGGGCGGCGATGTGCTCGATGGTATCGACCGGGTTGGATTGGCGATCCTGGTCGATGTCGATGTGAGTCATGCGCCAACCCCTCTGCGGACCCGAGGGCCCGAAGGCGAATCTCCGTGCAGAATCAGTATATAGGCCGAAGATTCGAAAGGGGCTACTAGTCCTTGCCCGACCGTCCGGTTGTGCACAGTCGGACGTATGCCGAGCTATTTCGGGGTGCGGGGCTTGCGGGGAGCCGCCTTCGCCGCCTCGGCGGCCGGCGGAGCGATGCCGAGCTTCGCCTCCAGTTCCGCCACCCGGGCGGCCAGCTTCTCGTTCTCGATCCGAGCCTTTGACGCCAGGTCGCGGACCACGTCGAAGTCCTCGCGCCTGACCAGGTCCATGTCGGCGATCCAGCGCTCGACCTGGGTCTTCACCACCGTTTCCGCCTCTCGCCGCACGCCCTGGGCTACGCTCGCGGCGTCGGTCATCAGTTTCGCCAGTTCGTCGAAGATGCGGTTCGAGGTCTGGGTCATTTCTTTGCCCGAATGACAGAGGAAAGATGACAGAGATGAGAGGAGGTGCCATGAAAGCCCACCGTCTGTCACCAGCCATCTGACATCCGGCCTCCAAACCGATGCTGTTCACCCTCCCCTTCCCGATCATCGATCCGACCGCGGTGGCCATCGGCCCGTTCGCCATCCGCTGGTACGCGCTCGCCTACGTCGCCGGCATCTTCCTCGGCTGGTGGTACTCCAAGCGCCTTGTCGCCAATCCCCGGCTCTGGGGCGCTGCCGGGGCCCCGATGACGCCACGCGACATCGACGATTTCGTCGTTTACGCCGCCCTCGGCATCATCCTCGGCGGCCGCACCGGCTACGTCCTTTTCTACGATCTGCCGCGCTTTGCGGCGAACCCGCTCGAGATCTTCGCGCTCTGGCACGGCGGCATGTCGTTCCACGGCGGCTTCCTCGGCACGATCCTGGCGATGGTGCTGTTCGCGCGCTTCCGCAAGATCCCGGTGTGGTCGCTGATCGACGTGATCGCGCCGTCGGTGACCTTCGGCCTCTTCTTCGGCAGGCTCGCGAATTTCGTCAACGGCGAGCTTTTCGGGCGCGTCACCGACGTGCCGTGGGCGATGGTCTTCCCGAACGGCGGACCCGACCCCCGCCATCCGAGCCAGCTCTACGAGGCCGGCCTCGAAGGCCTGCTGCTGTTCCTTCTGCTGCTCCTCTGTACCCACGTTTACGGCAAGCTGACCCGGCCCGGCTTCGTCGCCGGGGTTTTCACCACCGCCTACGGCTGTTTCCGCATCTTCGTCGAGATGTTCCGCGAGCCCGACATCCAGATCGGCTACCTGCCCGGCGGCATAACCATGGGCATGCTGCTCTCCGTGCCGCTGGTCTTGACCGGCATTGCCCTCATCGTCTGGGCCTCGCGGCGGCCACCGGTGGCAGTCCAAGCCGGGAAGTGACGCCCCTCGCCGCCCGCCTGATCGCCGAAATCGCGGCCAACGGCCCGATCACGGTGGCGGACTACATGGCCGCATGCCTCGGCGACCCCGAGCACGGCTACTATCGCCATGCCGAGCCTTTCGGAAAGGAAGGCGACTTCATCACGGCGCCCGAGATCAGCCAGATTTTCGGCGAGCTGATTGGCGCGTGGTCGATGGCGACGTGGGCTTCGATGGGCGCGCCCGCTCCCTTCATCCTTGCCGAGCTCGGACCGGGCCGCGGCACGCTGATGGCCGATCTGCTGAGGGTGGCGCGGATGCGTCCGGCTTTCGCGGACGCGGCGCGGATCCATCTCGTCGAGACCAGCCCGCGGCTGCGCAAAATCCAGCGCGCCACGCTTGGCGCCGCCAGCGCGAGCTGGCACGACACGATCGCCGATTTGCCCGAAGGGCCGCTGATCCTCATCGCCAACGAGTTCTTCGACGCGCTGCCGGTGCATCAGTATGTACGCACGGCGACCGACTGGGCGGAACGGATGGTCGGGATTGGCGAAGACGGCGCATTGGCGTTCGGACTGAGGAAGGCGCCTTTGTCCCGTGTGCGCGCGTTCGCGAAGGGCCCCCCTCTCCCCGGCGGGGAGAGGGCTTTTCCTCCTGGTGAGCTGAAGGCGAGCCTGGAGGAAAAGGGTGAGGGGGCTCAGTCTCATCCAGGGAGGGCAGAGCCCCCTCACCCTGACCCTCTCCCCTCCGGGGAGAGGGAACGACACGCCCAGGCGAGGAGCGTTGTTGTCGAAGTTTCTCCCGCTGCCGCGGCCGTCATGTCCGGCATCGCAACACGACTGGCAAAGGGCGGCGGCGCGGCGCTGGTCATCGACTACGGCTACGCCGGCCCGGCCTTCGGCGACACGCTGCAGGCGGTGCGGAGGCACGGCTACGATGACCCGCTCGCCGCGCCGGGCGAGGCCGACATCACCGCTCACGTCGATTTCACGGCTCTTGCCGGCGCGGCCGGCACGGCGGGCGCCGTGGCCCGTCCGCTCGTCACCCAGGGCGCATTCCTCAACCGCCTGGGGCTGTCGGCACGCGTGGAAGCCCTGTCGCGCGGCAAGGATCGGTCGACGGCCGCCTCGATTGCCGCTGCCGCCGAGCGCCTCGCCGGTCCGCAGGCCATGGGCGAATTGTTCAAGGTGCTCGCCGTCGCGTCCCCGGGCCTTGCTTTGCCCGCCTTCGACGAACATCTTCCCTGAGGGGCAACGGCGAGCGACTCGGATGATTTTCCGCCAGGCGAGCGTAGTGACCAGCGCCGAGTTCGTGCGCCCGCTGATGCTGACCCACGGGCTGATCGAGGCCAACGAGAGCGTCCGCCACGCCTTTTTCACGCGCGAGGGCGGCGTATCGACCGGCGTTTACGCCAGTCTCAATACGGGCGTCGGGTCGCGCGACGACCGCGGCCTGGTGTTCAAGAATCGCGCCCGCGCAGCAACGGCCCTCGGCGTCGGGGCAACCCGCCTGGCGACGCCCTATCAGGTTCACGGTGCCACTACCGTGGTCGTCGAGGAGCCGTGGCGGCCGGGCGAAGGACCGCAGGCAGATGCGGTGGTGACCAATCGCCGCGGCATCGCGGTCGGCGTCGGCACCGCCGATTGCGGGCCGGTGCTGCTCGCCGACGGCATCGCCCATGTCGTCGGCGCGGCCCATGCCGGCTGGAAGGGCGCGCTCGCCGGCATCATCGAGTCGGCGATCGCCGCCATGGAGACGCTCGGCGCGCGCCGCCACAATATCGTCGCGGTGCTCGGACCGACGATCTCCGGCCCGAACTACGAGATCGGGCCGGAGGTCATCGAGCGCTTCACCGCCGAGAACCCGGCGAACAACCGCTTCTTCCGGCCCTCGCCGCGACCGGGCCACGCCAACTTCGACCTGCCGGGCTACATCGTCGAGCGGCTCTCGCGGGCGGGCGTCGCGGTCGCCGACCTCGGGCTCTGCACCTACGCCGACGACACGCGCTTCTTCTCCTATCGCCGCGCCACCCATCGCGGCGAGAGCGACTACGGGCGCATGCTCTCGGCCATCACGCTGGTCGAGTAAGCGACCGGCCGGCAGTAATGAACGCCCGCGCCCCTTCGAACGCTCCAGCCGATGCCGCTGCGCGCCGGGCGCGCCGGCCGGTGGTTGCCTATTCCGTCGAACATCTCCCGCGTTTCGACGCCGGGTTCTACGAAGGTGCCCGCGCCGGCTCTGAGAAGATCGATGACCTGATCGTGCCGCCGAGGGAGGGGCGCAGCTTCAGCGTCCCGCAAGGACACTCCTTCCGCATCGTCAGCGTCGATGGGCCGCAGGTCGGCGACCTCAATCTCTGGAACGCCAACAATCTTTCGGAGCGCTTTTTCAGCGGCAAGACCAGGGCGCTCCATGCCACGCACCTGACCGTGGGGGATCGCCTGTGGTCGACGCTGCCGTATTTGCGCCCGATGGCGACGATCACCCGGGACACGCTTGGCTGGTACGGCTGGGACGAGGATGGCGCCGGTGTGCACGATGTCATCGGGACCCGCTGCGACCCGTACACGAACCGCCTCCTCAAGGGCGTCGACTACCATCATTGCTGCCATTCCAACCTCGCCCGGGCACTGGCCGGGGCGCGCGGCATGACATTGTCGGAGGCCGAGCCACACGTGCACGATGTGCTGAACGTGTTCATGTGCACCGGCTTCACCCGGGACACGCACCAGTATTTCATGAAGGCGAGCCCCGTCCGGCCCAGCGACTTCCTCGAGTTCTTCGCTGAAATCGATCTGCTCGGGGCGCTCTCGGCGTGTCCGGGCGGCGACTGCGGCGCCGAGCACTCGAGCGAAACGGCGGCCTGCTTTCCCCTCAAGGTCGAGGTTTACCGCCCGCGCCCGGGCGCGCTCGACGGCTGGCACCCGTTCCAGCCGGTCCCCTATTCGCCTCCTGGGGAATAGACCCCGAGGCGCGGGGCGCAGTGAAAGACGGCCCGATCAGTGCGCCATAGGGGCGGAGGGATCGTCGTCGTCCGGCGCCTCCAGCACGAGGCGGAGCCGCTCGAACGTGCGCTCCAGTATGGCCGTAGCCACCCGGGTCGGCTTCGGATTGTGAAGGACGGCGGCCAGATCGCGGCCAAAGGCCTTCGCATGGTCGAGGGAGATCACGCGCGCTTCCTCGACCTGCCCGAGGGCAATCTCACGGTCTTCATCCAGCAGACTGAGGACGAAGACCTCCATCTGGGTCTGGAACGTGTTGACGCCGGCGCGGGCGGAGGCGTCCTCGATTTCCTGCAAGTGCTTCATCATCGCGGCTTGTCCTGCGACGGAAAGCCAACTGCGAGCGCGTCGTGACACTCGAACAGAGACATGTACGCCTTCAATTGAGGCGACACCGTGCTTTTGCGGACAGTGGGAGCCGCCATCCTGAAGCAGGGTTAAGCGGCGACTCCCTGCCGTTTGCATCGCAGCGGCGGCGTTGCTACAACGCCCGCGCACGAGCGCAGCGCCATCCGCACGGGTGGCGGACGGTCAAAAACGAGCCCCATGAAACTGGTCGCCGGCAATTCCAATCGCGCCCTCGCCGAATCCATCGCGGCTTACCTCGAAATCCCCATGGCCAGATGTCTGGTGCGGCGCTTCGCCGACCAGGAGATCTTCGTCGAGGTGATGGAGAACGTGCGCGGCGAGGACGTATTCATCGTCCAGTCGACCAGCGCGCCGACCAACGACCACCTGATGGAACTGCTCATCATCACCGATGCGCTGCGCCGCGCCTCGGCCCGCCGCATCACCGCGGTGATCCCCTATTTCGGCTACGCCCGCCAGGACCGGAAGCCGGGGCCGCGCACGCCGATCTCGGCCAAGCTCGTCGCCAACATCATCACCCGCGCCGGCGCCGACCGCGTGCTCACCCTCGACCTCCATGCCGGCCAGATCCAGGGCTTCTTCGATATCCCGACCGACAACCTCTACTCGGTGCCGGTGATGACCCGCGATCTCAAGGAGCACCACGACCTGACCAACGCCATGGTCGTCTCGCCCGACGTCGGCGGCGTCGTGCGCGCTCGCGCGCTCGCCAAGCGCATCGACGCGCCGCTCGCCATCGTCGACAAGCGCCGCGAGCGCCCGGGCGAATCCGAGGTGATGAACGTGATCGGCGACGTCGCGGGCAAGGACTGCATCCTCTTCGACGACATCATCGATTCGGGCGGAACGCTGTGCAACGCCGCCGAGGCCCTGGTCGAGAAGGGCGCCGCATCGGTCATGGCCTACATCACCCACGGCGTGCTTTCCGGCGGCGCCGTCGCAAGGGTCACCGGCTCGCGGCTGAAGGAACTGGTGATCACCGACTCGATCCAGCCGACCGAAGCGGTGATCGCGGCCCCGAACATCCGCGTCACCCCGATCGCTTCGCTGATCGGCGAGGCGATTTCGCGCATCGCCCACGAGCACTCGGTCTCGAGCCTCTTCGACTAAGCCCAAGGGCTGCGGCTTCCATTTCCGGTTGCGGCTGATACAATCCTGACGCGAGACAAGCGCGGCAGCGTTTCGCCGTGCTGAGGCAAAACGGGGGGCCAGCGCGATGCCAAATGAGCTCAGCGGCGTGCAATGGGTGGCGCGTTTTCCGACGAGCAAGACGACCGATACATTGTCCGACGATTTCCCGCCGCGATGTGAGGCATTTCTGGCGGCGCTCGCCGCGGCGGGTGCGAGCGTCGACATCGCCGCCACGTTCCGGCCGCCCGAACGGGCCTATCTCATGCATTGGTCGTTCCTCATTCACACTGGGGAAGTCGACCCCGCCGACGTACCGCCGATGACCGGCGTCGCCATTGAATGGGTTCATCGCCGCCCGAACGGCGCGCCGGACGCGGTGGCATCCCGGGCCGCCGCTTCGGCGATGGTTGACGGCTACGACATCGCGTTCAAGCCGTCGCTCAGCAGCCTGCACACCGTAGGCAAGGCGATCGACATGTCGATCGCCTGGAAGGGCACCCTCACGATCGATCAGAAGAACGGAAAAGCGAAGCAGATCGACACACTGCCGCGCAGCGGCCTCAACCCGCAGCTCTGGGCGGTAGGCGCGACCTACGGAGTGATCAAGCTGGCGAGCGACAAGCCGCACTGGTCCATCAACGGCCACTAGGGAGGGTGCAATGCCGGACATCGAGGGGCATGGTTGGGAGCTGAAGGTGACCCGCCTCGGGCTGCAGCACCGGGCGGATCAGGTTCCGCCGGTGCGCACCTACAGCGCCTATCAGCTTTTCATCGACGGCGAGAAGGCGCCGCTTGCCGGATACATTTGCGAGCGGACGGGCCCCGGCGACAACACCAAGAACGGGGTTCACAAGCACCTGCGCATTCACGAAGGCCGCTATCGCCTGCGCACCCACTTCGGCACCGACTACCGTTCGGTCGGATTTGGAATGACCTCTGATCCGCCGAGGCCCGGGATCGGCGTGCTGGATACAGGCGCGCGAACCTTCATTCTGCTGCATCCCGGGCATCCGCCGCATCTCTATGTTTCCAGCATCGGGTGTCTCAACCCCACCAAACCCCTGACCGACAACGCCTTGATCGACTTTGCCGAATCCCGCGACCGCGTCATTGCCCTCCTCGACAGCCTGAAGGCTCACGACCCGGCTCCGTTTGCGCACGACAAGGTTGGCACTCCGACTCCCATCGCCGACGCCTGGCTGGTGGTGGACGGCGAGCCCATGGGTCCGGTGTCGGGGCCCGACACGCCTGTCGGATAGGAGAAGCGGCGGCGCCCGGTTTCTTTGGATGCCGGCACAGTGATAGCTTCCTTCGTCCTGCCGGACGGCCAGCCGCCGGTTCGTCCGGAGGAGCCATGCCGATCCCGCCGCCACCCACTATCCAGGGCGCCCCGTCGTGGCAGTGGTACTGGCGGTACCTCCGCGACCCGCTCGCCTCGTTCGAGGAGATCCAGCGCCGCTTCGGATCGCTCGTCGTGTTCGGCAACCCCGTCCCTGGCTGGCGCGGCCGCCGGCGCACGATCCTCGCCTTCGGCGGCGACTATAATCGCGAGGTGCTCGGGCAGCCCGACCTGTTCCGTCCCGGAGGACAGGTGATGCGTGGACCGAAGGGCTCGGCGCATCGGCGCATCCGGCTCGGCATCTTCGCCATGCACAGCGGCCAGCATCGCCGGCAACGGCGCCTGATGCAGCCGCCGTTCCTGAAGCCCGCCGTAGCCGGCTACGCCGGCACCATGGCGAGGCTGATCGACGAGGTGATCGATCGCTGGCAGCCCGGCGAGGCGGTCGACATGTACCGCGAGATGCGCAAGCTCTCCAACTGGGTGGCGGCCCACATCCTTTTCGGCAACGAGGACTTTGCCGCCTCGCTCCGTCTCGGCGAGATGATCGAGGAGTGGCTGATCCTCGATGCGCGGGCGCGCAGCACCTATTTCTGGGTAAACGCTCCGGGCACCGCCTATCACCGCCTGCTCCGGCAGGCGGCAGCGCTCGAACAGGCGATGAAGGAGGCGATCGAACGCAACCGCCGCACCAAGACGCCGGGGAGCGACGTGCTCTCCAACCTCATTCGCGTCTTCGATTCGGGCGAGACGCGGATGACCGAGGCCGACCTCATCGCCCACGGCGTCATCCTCTACGCGGCGAGCTTCGAGACTACCGCCAACGTGCTCGCCTGGACCCTGTTCCTGATCGCGGAGCATCCGCAGGTCGCCGCCGACGTGCACGACGAGATCATGGCCGGTTTCGGCGGCTCGGGCGCGTGGCCGCCGGACGGGGCGGAGCTGGACGCCCTGCCCCTCCTCGACGGCGTCGTGCATGAATCGATGCGCCTGATGCCGCCGGTCGCCTACACCTTTCGCTCGCCCTTGCAGGACGTCGGCCTCGGTCCGCTGGCGCTGCACGTCGGCGACAGCGTTTTGCTCAGCCACTACATCACCCACCGCGATCCGGCGGTCTTCCCGAACCCCAACCGGTTCGAGCCGTCGCGCTGGTTCACCGCCCGGCCGGACCCATACCAATACATTCCGTTCAGCGCCGGGCCGCGGCTCTGCCTCGGCTACAGCTTTGCCCTCCTTGAACTGAAGCTGACGGTCGCGCGCATCATGCAGCGCTTCCGGCTCGGCGTCGTGCCCGGCTCGCAGATCGACGGCGTCATCCAGCTGACGCTGCGGCCGCGCCTCGGCATCCCGATGATCGTGCACCCGCAGGACCGGGCCTTCGCGGCCGCGCCGGTCGCAGGCAACATCCATCGCATGGTCGACGATCTGGCGCGCTGATCGCCGGGCTATTGCCGCGCCAGATTCTCCGTCTCCCGCCGCAGGAACGCGATCGCTTCGGCATCGCCGGAGAAGGCCGCGAGTTCCTCGGGCGGGATCAGGCGGCCGATCACTGCCCTCAGCGTCGTGCCGCGCTTGTTGGTGAGCTGCCGCATGAGAAAGGCCTCCTGCAGCAACGGCGACATCATGCCGGCAAACTGGAAGAGCCAGCCATTGTGTCCGCGGAAATAGACCGGCAGCACAGGGACGCGGCTCCGCCGCGCCAGTGCCGCCACGTGCGGGCTCCACGGCCGGTCGACCACCGCGAGCCGCCGCCAGTCGAAGCGCGCGACGCGGCCCGCCGGAAAGACCGCAAGCGCGCCGCCGTCGGCGAGCCACTGGCGCGACTGCAGCCAGCCGCGCGCGCCCTGCAGGCGCTTCTTACGGCTGAGGCGCGGATCGACGAAGATGAGGCGATCGCGATACTCCGGGATTGCCGCGAGGAGGTGCAGCACCATCACCGTGACGTCACGCCGGAGCGACGAGAGGAGTGCTCCGAGCGCCATGCCCTCGATCATCCCAAACGGATGATTGGCGATGACCATCAGCGGGCCGGTGAGCGGGATGGTCTCCCGCGGCGCTCCGGAAAGCTCGACGCGCACATCCATCGCCGCAAGCAGCGTGCGCGCGAAATCGTCGGTGTCGCAGGGCGGCAGGCGCGCGTAGATCGCGTTGAAGCGGCGGAAGCCGAGCACCCGGTCGAGGAAGCGCGCCAGCGCCTCGACCAGCGGCCGCGGCAACTGGCGGATCCTGAGCTTCAGGCTGAAGACCTGCGGGTTGCGCGGCGGTTCGGTCACGGTGCCGGTATAGCATCCGCGCGGACGAGGTAACCCCCTCCCATCCCCCGACCCCGTGTCAGCACTTCTGCCACTGGGCCGAGACGTTCGAGGCCCACGGCTGGCTCTGGTCGGCGGCGATGAACTGGCCGATGGAGAAGTCGGTCTCGTTGGGCTGCAGGATTACCGGACCCGGGGTCACGCTGCCGTTGACGTTGGTCTGCTCCGTCACTTTCGGATAGACGCAGGTCTGCGCGTTGACCGTGCTGGAGACGTACCAGTTGACGCCATAGTCGTAACCGTCGGCGTCGGTCAGGTATTCGCCGTGGATGCTGATGTTCTCGTCCGCCCTGGCGGCAGTGCCTGCCCAGGCGACCCCGAGCGCGCCGAGAAGCAGTGCGATCCTGCGGATTTTCATGGTCGATCCCCCCGGATGGCCGACCGGCCGCGTCGGCCTCGGGAAAGGCTAAGGCCAGAACCGGCATTCTGGCAATTGTTTGCCTTTTCCCCTGCTCTCCCCTATACCCCACGCGCCGCGCCGACACCCCTGGAGGCACGCGGCGTTCATCCATGAAAAGGAGTTGTCCGATGGGCCAGAATTACGAGCTCGCGGCGACGGTCCGGGAGAAGGTGGGCAAGGGGGCCGCCCGCTCCGTCCGTCGTCAAGGGCTGATCCCTGCCGTGATCTATGGTGGCAAGGAGCCGCCGATCACCATCAACCTTTCCGACCGTGAGGTCTATTTCAAGATCCACGGCGGCGGGTTCTTCACCACCCTCGCGACCATCGACGTCGCCGGCAAGAAGATCCGCGTGATTCCGCGCGACTACCAGATGGACCCGGTCAGCGACCGTCCGCTGCATGTCGACTTCCTGCGCGTCATCGCCGGTTCGCGCATCACGGTGGAAGTCCCCGTCCAGTTCATCAACGAAAGCGCCGCGCCCGGCATCCGCCGCGGCGGCGTGCTCAACATCGTGCGCCATCGCGTCGAGGTGATCTGCCCAGCCGAGTCGATCCCCGAAAAGATCGTCGCCGACCTCACCGGCCTCGACATGAACGACTCGCTGCACATCTCCGCCATCGCCCTCCCCGAGGGCGTCCGTCCGACGATCACCGGCCGCGACTTCACGATCGCCACGATTGCCGCGCCGGCCGGCGTCAAGGAAGAGATGCGCGCCGCTGCCGATGCCGCCGCTGCCGCCAAGGCCGCTGCTGCCGCGATCGCGGAAGCCGGTGGCGAGGGTGCCACGCCGGCGGAAGGCGCCGCTCCCGCGGCCGATGCCAAGGCCCCGGCCGAAGGCGCCGCTCCCGCCAAGGGCGGCGCACCGGCGGGCGGCAAGAAGGGGTAGCCCTCCCCGGAGGCCGCCATGCAGCTTATCGTCGGGTTGGGAAATCCCGACCCGGAGCACGCGGCCAACCGCCACAATGTCGGCTTCATGGCCGTCGACGCCATTCACCGCCGCCACGGCTTTCCGCCGTGGCGGCGGCGTTTTCACGGCGACGTTGCCGAGGGGACGCTGGCCGGCGAGAAGGTCCTCCTCCTGAAGCCGCGCACCTACATGAACGAGTCCGGGCGCGCTGTCGGCGAGGCAGCGCACTTCTACAAGCTGACGCCGAAGGACATTCTCGTCATTCACGATGAGGTCGACCTGACGCCCGGCAATGTTCGCATGAAGGCCGGCGGCGGCAGCGCCGGCCATAACGGACTGCGCTCCATCACCGGCGCTCTCGGCGACGGCTACCGGCGCCTGCGCATCGGCGTCGGCCACCCCGGCGTCAAGGAAATGGTGCCGATCCACGTCCTCCACGATTTTTCCAAGGCCGACCGCAAGTGGCTGGAACCCCTGATCGAGGCAATCGCCGACAACGCCGGCCTGCTTGCGGGGGGAAAAGACGCGACTTTTTCCAACCGGCTGCACGAGGCGCTGAGCCCGGAGAAGGCCGAGAAGTCAAATCTTGCCAAGAACTTGCATGAAGATTCTAACGCAAAATATGCGCCGGATGTTGTCCCCGCGCCCAAGGCGTCTCCACCAAGCGAGGGACCTTTCGCCCGCGGCCTCAAGCGCCTGTTCGGACGGGACTAGCGGCTTGACACGAACTCACGCAATCACGAAATTCGTGCGATGAAGGAACCTACCGTCCGGATAACTCTCTCACTCCCTGACGAGACCGTGGCACGGGTTCGAATCGAAGCCGCCAGGGCCGGACAAAGCATGTCTCGTTGGATCGGCGGGCAAGTCCACGCCTGGTGGGAAAGAGAACAGAAGCAATCTCCGGCAATCGAAAATGAAGTCGGTCGGTCCGGTAAACAGCGGGCCACGCCGGTTCGCAAGGCGACACGCCGCGTGGCCAGGAAGTCGTGAGACCATGTCCAGGAATGTGACTGTCGAGATGGACGAATACGTAGGACGGTGGGCTCGTGTCGAGGCGGCCCGAAATGGCAAGCGCCTGTCCGGTTGGATCGCGGAAAGGCTAAGCGCGCCCGGCGGTGGCGCGGACGCGAGCAGCAACAGCGCGCGGCCATCTCCCGCCACGCCCGCCGAAATGGACGCAATCCAGCGCTTCCTGGATGGCCCCGGCTATGCGGGCATTTCGGCCGACCTGCCAACCCGCGACGAGATCCATGACCGGCCTGCTCTTCGTCGACACCAACCTGCTGATCTATAGCCTCGACCCCGCCAATCCCGGGAAACGGGTCAAGGCGGTCGAGTTGCTTCAGCGAGGGATGAGAGCCGGCGTGCTGATCACCAGCCCGCAAAGCCTGAACGAGTGCTATCAGGTGCTGGCCATGAAGAAGCGACTTGTTCCGAATGACGAAGCCCGCGCCTTTGTCTCGGCTCTGTTTCCTACGTGCCGGGCGCCGCTTGATCTCGACACCGTGAAGCTGGCCTGGGAAACGGAAACCCTTACGCGATATTCGTGGTGGGATTGCCTGTTGCTCGCGGCGGCCCGCCAGGCCGGTTGCTCCTATTTCCTGACCGAAGATCTCAAGGACGAACACATGATTGAAAGCCTGCAAATCCTGAATCCATTCGTCCACGACATCACCGCAACGGTCGCCTGACACCATGGGCTTCCGTTGCGGCATCGTCGGCCTGCCCAATGTCGGCAAGTCGACCCTTTTCAACGCGGTGACGCGCACGGCCGCGGCCCAGGTCGCGAACTATCCGTTCGCCACCATCGAGCCGAACGCCGGCGAGGTGGCCGTGCCCGATCCGCGCCTGCAGGCGATCGCGGCGATCGTGAAGCCGGCCTCGATCGTGCCGACGCGCATCAATTTCGTCGACATCGCCGGGCTGGTACGCGGCGCCTCGCAGGGCGAAGGGCTGGGCAACCAGTTCCTCGCCACCATCCGCGAGGTCGACGCCATCGTCCACGTCCTGCGCGCCTTCGACGGCACCGACATCACCCATGTCGAGGGCCGAGTCGATCCGGTCGCCGACGCCGCCACCGTGAATACCGAACTGATGCTCGCCGACCTCGCCAGCCTCGAGCGCCGCGTGGTGCCGCTCCGCAAGCGCGCGGCGGCCGGGGACAAGGATGCCAGGGCCGAGACGGAGTTGATGGACGCGGCACTGGCCGAGCTCGAGGCGGGCCGCCCTGCCCGGCTGGCGAAGATCGCACCGACCGATCAGGCGGCGTTCCAGGGGCTGAACCTGCTCACCTCGAAGCCCGTGCTCTATGTCGCCAATGTCGACGAGGCATCGGCGGCGACCGGCAACGTCCATTCGCGGAGCGTCGAGGCGATGGCCAGCGCGGAAGGCGCCGGCGCGGTGGTCATCTCGGCGGCGATCGAGGCCGAGGTGGCGCAACTGCCCGACGCCGACGAGCGCGAATTCCTGGGGAGCCTCGGGCTGACCGAGCCCGGCCTCGACCGCCTCATCCGGGCCGGCTACGACCTTCTCGGCCTGATCACCTTCTTCACCGCCGGCCCCAAGGAAGTGCGCGCCTGGACCGTGCGGCGCGGCGCCAAGGCGCCGCAGGCGGCGGGGGTGATTCACACCGATTTCGAGCGCGGCTTCATCCGCGCCCAGACCATCGCCTATGACGACTTCATCCGCCTCGGCGGCGAGCAGGCGGCCAAGGAGGCCGGCCGCGCCCGCGACGAAGGCAAGGAATACGTCGTTGCCGACGGCGACGTGATGCTCTTCAAGTTCAACGTCTGAACGTCAGACTGCCCCCAAAGCGATCCACACCGCCTGCACGCCGCCGGTATCGAGCAACCGCCGCGCCGCGTCCGATGGGCTCGGCTTGCAGAGGCCCCACTGAAAATGCGGTCTGTCCGGTTTCTTCCAGTTGCCGCCCCAGCTGCAATTGTGGCGCTTGAACACGTCCGCCACGGCGGCAAACCACTGATTGCCGCCAACCGGGTTCCAGAACTTCACCCGATGGACGACATCGACCGCCAACCCGTAGCCGTGCCAGCTGTAACGGTTGGTCGGCGCGTTCGTCACCGGTGAATTCGGTGGCTTGATGGTTCGCCCCCGCGCGTAATAAAGCGCCTGCAGCGCCGGGCTGCGATAGCCCTCGTAGACAATCGCATCGAGACCATGGACCGTGTTGCACTCCACGAGCGCCGCCTCGACCGCTTCGCGGAACTTCGGCGCGAGATGACCGAGGTCGCTGTCGACCTTGAGGTTCGTATCGATTTGCCCGGAACTCATAGTACACCTGCCTGCTCTCTGGCCTGACGCTGTTCGTCGGTTTCCTCCGCGGGTGGGGGCGCCGCCGCTGCCCCAGCGCCGGCGGGCGGAGCGCCGGGCGTGCCTGCCGGATCGAGCCTCTCCATGTCCCAGGCGTTCGGCTCATAGCCGGGGGGCGTGGACTCCTCCGGCGGCGGCTTGATCGCGTCGGGGCGATCGCCAACCGTTGGGGAAGATTGCGAACTTGAATCCTTCTCCGCCGATTTCTTGTCCGCTTCGTCGGTGGGCTTGAGAGTCGAGCGGATGGTGATGATCTTGCTCAGCACGTCGAACCAGAACGGTGCGCCGAGCATGACGGCAAACGCCGTGATCAACCATCCGACCACTATCTGGGCCGATTCCCAAACGCTTGGGGGCGTCTGGCAGGTCCAGGTTTGCTCCTCTCCCGCAGGCTTGTCCGCGATGCAACCCGCTTGCGGCGCCGGGTACGGCAATCCGTTGATTGTTACCCAGCCCATCGGGATCCCGAGCGCTTCAAGACCGCTCTTGATCTTGCCGACATCCACGGGAGCGGTGGCGGTTGAGTCGTTCTTCGTCGTCTGTTTGGCCTGAGCTACCAATGCCGCCGTCAGCGTCTGATCGGTGCTGAGGCGCTTGACGATCGTGATCGCGTCTATGTTCAGAACAACCGCGACGATCACCCCGATGACAAACAGGATCAGCTGCGTGCGGCGCTTGTACCAGCCGGCGGCGCGCTCCATCGTGGCGTTGAACCAATCCTCGACCGACGCGCGTACCTTCTCGACCTGGTCGTTGGCGCTATCGATCGCCGACAACAGAACGCGCTTCACCGTTTCATCGCTGAAAGTCGTCGCGGCGCTCTTGAGGCTGGCGATCGTCAGCGGCGGCACCGGATAGGGGCTCTCCGCACCGGCGGGTCCGCGCAGGACCAGATCAAAAATGGCCGAGGAGAAATTGGTGGCGGGAATATAAGACGGAAGGTTCTTCCGCCCGGCAAGCGGCATTGTCTTGGTTGTCGAGACGTCGCTTTCGCTGGTTGTGCCGACAAGCTTTCCAGGATCGTATGCGGCCCCTCTGAAGAGACTGGCGATTTGTGGGTGGTTGAAGAGCAATTTGGTGATCCCCTTGCCGTCGGGATCTTCCAAGAGCTCGCGCAGGCCGCGCTCGAGGTCCTTGGCGCGCGTCTTGAGGATTTGTTCGATGCCCTCGCGGACACCCGAACAGACCAGACTCAGGGACAGGAAGACAAACGCTACCCCGATCCCGATGTCGAGAAACGCCGTATCAAACACCCCCAGCCTCCCAGGTAGAACGTCAGGGCGGCCTCCTCGCCACCACCGATAGCAGACCGCCTTAAGGTTGTATATACCATAATAAGCACGTGATAAGCGCATCAAAGAGTGCGCCCACGCCCGTCTTCAGTGGCCTTGGCAGTTCTCGCCGCTCCCGAGGTTGCGTTCCCTCCTCCTTGCCGGGCACCATGGGGTGCCCGTCGCCGGACCATCATGGGCGACGGTGGATTCGGGGCGCAGGGAAAACGCCGGCATGGCGAAGCGCTTCTTCGAGGACCTGACCGTCGGCGAGGTAATCGCGTTGCCCCCGGCTCCGGTGACGCGCGACGCGATCGTCGCCTTCGCCCGCGAATACGACCCGCAACCCTTCCACCTCGAGGACGGCCACCCGGCGAGCGGCCTGACGGACGACGGCCTGATCGCTTCCGGCTGGCACGTCTGCGCGATCTTCATGCGCATGCTTTGCGACGGGCTGCTGCTCGAATCGAGCTGCCTCGGCTCGCCCGGCATCGAAAGCCTGAAGTGGCAACGGACGGTCCATCCCGGCGACACGCTGACCGGCCGGTCGACGGTGCTCGCCGCCCGCGCCTCGGAGACGAAGCGCGACCGCGGCATCGTCCGCTTCCGCCACGAGGTCTTCAACCAGCGCGGCGAGACGGTGATGACCCTCGACAACCCGGTCTTCTTCGGCCGGAGGAGCGTTTCGTGAGCGCGTTCGACCGGATCGCCGTCGGCGAGGCCCATGAATTCGGCAGCCATATCTTCACCGCCGGCGAGATCAAGCGCTTCGCCGGCGCCTTTGACCCGCAGCCGTTCCACCTCGACGAGGAAGCTGCAAAAGACTCGATCTTCGGGGCGCTCTGCGCCAGCGGCTGGCACACCGCCTCGGCGATGATGCGCCTCCTGGTCGACCACTTCACGCGACTTGCCGAACGCGCGAGGGCCGCGGGCGAGGCGCCGCTGACCATTGGCCCCTCCCCCGGCTTCGAGCAGTTGAAATGGCTGCGGCCGGTCTTTGCCGGCGACACGGTCGCCTATACCGGTCTGATCCTCGGCAAGCGCGCGTCACGGTCGCGGCCCGGCTGGGGCATCCTGTCGATGGAGACCACCGGTGCCAACCAGAAGGGCGAGGCGGTCTTTGCCGTCACCACCCACGTTTTCGTGCGCATCGAGCCCGATCCGGAGTGACGGGTCGCCGCTATTCGGCCTCGCGGCGGGTCGCCTCGATCAGCGCGTCGGCGATGATGTCGAGCGCGCCGAACTGGGCGTTGAAGTCGACATTCCAGTCGCGCATGCGCATCCGCCCGAGGTTCGATGAAATGTGCCAGGTAAGCCCGCTCGGATTGATCTCGACGACATAGAGCAGTCCGGTCGCCGCCTCGCGGACGACATCGACGCCCTGCACGGCCGCCTCCGCCATCGCCGGATAGATGCTCTCGGCGAACGCGATCACCTCGGCGTCGTAGCTCATCTCGAGTTTGCGTTCACCAACGGTCGCGGCAATCGGAATATCCACCGGCTCGCTGCCCGCCGGATCGAGGTCGATGCAGGGCACCGTGGTTTGCGATAGGGTTGCATACACGGCGCGCCCGAAGACGGTCATGACGCGGTAGACTGCGGGGCATGGGCCGGTATCGATGAAGGCTTGCGCCAGGATCCGGTTGCCATGGCGCGGATCATCCGCCGGCCACGATTGCGGATCCACCCAGCGCACATCCCGGGTGCGGACCAGCCGGACGCCCCGGCCCTGAAAGCCCGGATCGGGCTTCAGCACCGCGAACGGCCCCCAGACCGCCGGATCGAGCCGCGTTTCCCGCGTCACCAGTTCGGAGCGGGGAACCCGGACGCCGGCCGCGGCCAGGTGCCGAATCTCGTCGAGCTTCGGCATTCGCCCGGGAGAGGCCCGGATCCTGCCGCGCACCGGGGAGAACTCGCGCAGCTTCACCGGCGAGAAGACCAGCGTCGGCCGCCCCGCCGCTTGCCGGCGGGTCACGGAATGGCGGGCATGGTTCTCGACGATGAAGACCTCGATGTCGGGTGCCCGCTTGGCCAGGCGATCCTTGATGCCGTGGAAATCCGAGACCGCCTGCAGGTTCGGCGTGTGGACGAGAATGAGGTTGCGCTCATACCACCGAGATGGCGCCGGCGGGGGCACAGCCACGATCGAGCCCGCCCCCGGGTGGCCTACTGGGCCGGCCCGCTCCACGCCGGAAGCGCGTCGATCTTCTTCTGGCGGCGCTGGTCCGGTGTCGTGTTCTTGTAGTCGGTGAGGAACGGCGCCGATTCGAAGGATCCGTATTCGGGGTTGGCGATCACTATCCAGTCGTGGCCGAAGTGCGCCTTGTTGGCATCGTAGTCCTTCAGGCGATCGGCCTCGCTTCCGCCGAAGGCGTCGGAAAAGTCGCCGTAGTTGTCGCCGAAGAGCAGCAGCACGCGATAGTCTTTGGCGATGAAGTCGCGGCGGGTGCCCTTCTTCCCGGTCCAGTCGTCCTTTTCCTTCGCCATCAGGAAGGTGTCGACATTGCCGCCCATCGGAAAGCCGAGAGCCTCCATGTTCTTGCGGGTCGCCTCCTCCTGATCCGCGGTGCGGTTGGTGACGTAGAAGACCTTCACGCCCTTGGAATCGGCATATCTGGTGAAGGCGACGGCTCCGGGTACCGCGCGCGCCGCGCCGGCGGCCACCCAGGCGTTCCAGGTCTTGCCGCTGTAGTCTTGGCCAGTCTTGACCAGCCATGACTCGTACGGACCGTTGTCGATGGCCGTCTCGTCGGCGTCGAGGATGATTGCCGGCGGCTTGTCGGCCGCATCGGTCTGGCCGACGGCGCTCCAGCTCTTGTCGGCGAGCGCCTGGTCGAGGCGCAACTGGCCGAGCATGTAGGCCTGCTCGGTGTTCGCCTTGTACTCGACCGAGTTGGAGACCCAGAGCGTGGCGTTGAGGAGATCGTTCTGGGCGACGGGGTCGGCGGATGCAGGAGTGGCGATTGCCATCGCGGCAACCACCATGGCGAAGATCAGCGGCGATTTCTGGTTCATGATTGCGGGCCTCTCGTCTCTGACGGATGGAAATTCGCCCCCCGTCAAACCTAGCTCACCACTACGTACCCGCCGTGACAAGTCGGCGATCAGCGCCGATGCAGACTTGCGGTCAAAGCGCCGGTTCGGCAAATTCGCTGAAAGCAATCGATTCAATGGCTGGGGGCGGCAGCGATGACCAGGGATTTGTCGCGGCGGGCTTTTGCAGCGCTGGCGGTCGGGGCCGCGACCACGGCTCTTGTCGGCAAGGCCCGCGCCGACGACGCGGCGATCGCCAAGCGCGTCAAGGAACTGATCGTTCTCCATCTCGGCGTCGAGTCCACGCAGGTCACGCCAGAGACGCGCATCCTTGATCTCGGCGACAGCCTCGACGCCGTCGAGCTGGTGATGGCGGCGGAAGAGGAGTTCGACATCGAAATCCCCGACGAGGCCGCGGAGAAGCTGGTCACCGTCGGCGACGTGATCGCCTATCTTCAGAAGAACGCCGGGCAGTAAAACCCGGGCTTCAGTGCACTTCCGGGTCGATGGCCGGCTCGGCCTCGGCCGCGCCTTCCCAGGCGAGGAAATCCGGCTCGCTTAGCACCGCTTCCATGTATCTCATCCCCGTCGGATCGAGGTGGATGCCATAGGTGCGGAAGCGCGTGACCACCGGCGCATACATGGCGTCGGCAATCGTGTAGTGGCCGAAAAGGAACGGACCGCCGGCCTTCCTGCCCCAGCGCTCGCGCGCCTCCTTCCAGATCGCATCGACTCGCGCGATGTCGGCGAGAGCCGCGGCTTTCTCCACCCGCTTGGGCTTCATCTCGAGGAGCGCCATCGACAGCTCTTCCCGCAGCGGCCGGAAGCCCGAATGCATCTCCGCCGAGATTGCCCGGGCGAAGGCGCGCGCCTCCGGGTCGGCCGGCCACAGGCGCTGCAGCGGAAAGGACTCGGCGAGGTATTCGCCGATGGCGAGCGAATCCCAGACCTTCACCTCGCCGTCTGCCAGGCGATGGACCAGAAGCGGCACCTTGCCCGTCGGCGAGACCGCCAGCAGAGCCGCCTTCCCCGCCGGCGTGCGATAGCGCATCAGCGTCTCCTCGAAGGCGACGCCGGTCTTCTTCAGCGGCAGCCAGGCGCGCAGCGACCATGAGGAGACCGTGCGGTAGCCGATGTAGATGTGGAAATCCGCCATTACCTCAGTGTCCTTCGAAGCTGACCAGCGAGTGAACGTCGACCTTCTTGGCGGCGAGCCGGCGGGCGCCGCCGAGCTCGGGCAGGTCGATGACGAAGGCCGCCGCGACGAGGTGTCCGCCCGAGCGGCGGATGAGCTCGATCGCCGCCTCGGCCGTGCCGCCGGTGGCGATCAGGTCGTCGACAAGGAGGACGCGGTCGCCCTTGCCGATGGCATCGGCGTGGATCTCGATGGTGTCGACACCGTATTCGAGGCTGTATTCCTGCCCGATGGTCCGCGAGGGAAGCTTCCCCTTCTTGCGGATCGGCACGAAGCCGCGGCCAAGTTCATGCGCCACGGCGCCGCCGAGAATGAAGCCGCGCGCCTCAATGCCGGCGACGTGGTCGATGCGGGCGGTAAGGAAAGGCAGGACCAGGCCGTCGATCGCCGCCCTGAGACCGGCAGGGTCAGCGATCAGCGTCGTGATGTCGCGGAAGAGGATGCCCTTCTTCGGATAGTCGGGGATGGTCCGGATCAGCCCCTTGATGTCGACGCCCGCCATTTCCTTCCCCTGCCCGAAAACCGGCCGGTCTTAGCATCGCAGGCGCGGGCGCGCCACGGTCACCGCGTCACGGATTTAAGGCGGCTACTGGCAGCCGAGGGCCTTCTCTGCCTTCAGGATGGTGGCGACGTTCTTCGATTCGATAGGGCTGAGGCCGGCCGCGCTCATGGTCTTGGCGTAGCACCCGTCGTTGCCGAAGGTGGAGATCGCCTTGTCCGTCTTGAAGCAGTAGCCGTGGTCCTTGAAGATCTGGTTGCGCATCGTCCACAGGAACTCGCAGTCGGGCCCGCTGATCAGGTCGCTGTACTGGAACGTGTCGCTGTCCGTGCAGCCGAACACGTCGTAGCACTCGCCCGCCCATGCCGGCGCGCTCGACGCGACACCGAGCCCCGCGGCGAGCAGCCAAACCGGCAACGACAGGCGCCCAGTCCTCGATTGACGGCGAAGCATGGCATTTCTCCTTCCGCGGTTCAGCCGAACCGATCCCCAACATTCCCGTGTTTAGCACGGCTTCACGCCGACTTCCGCAGCACCCGCCCGGCAACCGCATCGAGCCTGGCGATAAGGGCCGGGTCGCGGGCTTCCGGGACGGTCATCAGGGCGTTGTCCAGCGCCCGGTCGGAGCCGATCGGGCATGGCTCGTGTTCGGCGGGAAACTCGCTGGCCAGCCGCCGCACCAGCCCCTGGACGCGGTCGCGATTGGCGTTGAGGACGCGGACCACGGCGGCGACATCGACGACATCGTGGCCGGGATGCCAGGCGTCGTAGTCGGTGACCATGGCGATGGTGGCGTAGGCGATCTCCGCCTCACGGGCGAGCTTGGCCTCCGGCATCGCGGTCATGCCGATGAGATCGGCGCCCCAGGCGCGATGCAGGTTCGACTCGGCGAGCGAGGAGAACTGCGGGCCTTCCATCACCACCAGGGTGCCGCCGCGCACGAAGCCAATGCCCTCGCCGGCAGCGGCCCCGGCGCAGCGCTCGAGCAGGCGCGGGCTGACCGGATGGGCCATGGAGACATGGGCGACGCAGCCGGCGCCGAAGAAGCTGTTCCGGCGGGCGAACGTGCGGTCGATGAACTGGTCGACGAGGACGAACGTGCCCGGCGACAGGTCTTCCTTGAGCGAGCCGACGGCGGAGACCGAAACCAGGTCGGTCACGCCGATGCGCTTCAGCACGTCGATGTTGGCGCGATAGTTGATGTCGCCCGGCGCCAGCCGGTGCCCGCGGCCATGGCGGGGCAGGAAGGCCACGCGCGTCTTGCCGATTCGGCCGATCCGCACCGCATCGGAGGGCTCGCCCCACGGGCTCTCGACCGTGCGCCATTCGGCATCCTCGAAGCCGGGCATCTCGTAGATGCCCGAACCGCCAACGATGCCGAGGAAGGATTGGGTCATTTGAGGTTCATAGGCTTAGCCGGCCTCCCAGAAAAGGTGACAGACAAAGCAAATTCGATTTCGAATTGACCCCACCCTACCCCACCCCTAATTTGCGTATGCGGAGGTGCGGTCATGGGACAGGCTCGAATTCGCGACGACGCCATCTGGACAAAACACATTGAGGGAGCGCCTGCCCTGCGGGAACGCATTGCGGCGATGCGCCCCGGGGAGGTAATCGACCTCGAAGTTGATGGTATTGTCGGCCGCTGGGAGCGTATGCGCACGGGCAAGGACGGCCGTCCGACCAACGGGATCAAGCCTATCGGCGAGATGCGGCAGGTTTGGGCAAAGCTGCGCAAACAGGGCGAGCGGACAATCAAGATAAGGGAAGTGGTGATGGCGGACAGCTACCTCGCCGCCCTTCCCCAGGTGCTCGACGAGTGGAACTCGCCCGACGACGAAGAGGCCTACCGTGATTTGTGATTTTGGTGATGTAGTTGTCGTGCCATTTCCGTTCGTCGACCGACCGATCGCCAAGCGCCGTCCCGCCGTTGTGCTCTCCGCAGAGGACTTCAATCGCGACAACGATCAATCGATCTTGCTCATGATCACGACCGCCGCCGCCTCGCATTGGCCCAGCGATATTCGGATATCCGACGGTGTTGAAGCCGGCCTTTCCCACCAGTCTGTGGTCCGCTGGAAGGCTTTCACCCTGCCAAACCTGGCCATCCTTCGACGGATCGGCCAACTCGGTGAACGAGACAAAGAACTCGTTCGCCGGACTGCCAGGCGGTCCCTGGCGCCGGCCAGCTAACGGGGGACCAAGGGACAAGCCTAGTGCGCGACCTTGGCCCAGACGCGGCGCTTGGTCAGGTACATCAGCCCGCCGAAGACGACGAGGAAGACAAGCACCTCGAAGCCAATCCGCTTGCGGTCGACGAGATGCGGCTCGGCCACCCACATCAGGTAGGCCGAGACGTCGCGGGCGTACTGGTCGACCGTCTCCGGCGACCCATCGGCATAGTTGACCTGCCCGTCCGTGAGCGGCGGCGGCATTGCGATTGCCGGCCCGTAGAGGAAGTACGGATTGTAGTGCAGTCCATCGGGTATCTTCAGGCCGGGCGGTGGTGTCTGGTTAAAGCCGGTGAGCAGCGAGTGGATATAGTCCACGCCGCCTTCCTGGTACTGCGTGAAGAAATCGAGGATCGTGAACAACGGTCCGCGCTCGGCCTCGCGCGCCTTCGCCATCAGCGACAGGTCGGGAGGCGCCGCGCCGTTATAGGCCGCGGCGGCCGCCTGCACGTTCGGGAACGGGCTCGGGAACGTATCGGACGGCCGCCCCTGGCGATCGAACATGTCGCCCGCGTCGTTCGGCCCGTCGTTGATCTTGAAGCTCGCGGCCAGGGCCTTGACCTGCTCTTCGGTGAAGCCGGGGCCGCCCTCATCGGCGAGATTGCGGAACGCGACCAGCTTCATCGAATGGCAGGCCGCGCAGACTTCCTTGTAGACCTGGTAGCCGCGCTGCAGCTGGGCCTGATCGAAGCGTCCGAACGGGCCGGCGAAGCTCCACACCTGTGGCTCCGGCAGCTTCAGCGGAAACACGGTTGGCGCCGGCGCGGCCGGGGCCGCGGGAGCCTCCTCGGCAAACGCAGGAATGGACAGGGCGAGAAGGACCGCCGCGGTCGCGCTGAGACGTGCGAACGACATGCGCCCTACCCCTTTGCCGCGAGGGCGCCGGCATGGGCGCCGTTCCGCGCCAGCACCGACTCGGTGATGCTGGACGGCAAGGGTTTCGGCCGCTCGACCAGGCCGATCACCGGCAGGATGATGAGGAAGTGGATGAAGTAGTACGCCGTGAGGATCTGGCCGGCGATGATGAACCCGCCCTCGGGCGGCTGCGAGCCGATGTAGCCGAGGCCGATGGCATCCACGACGAAGATCCAGAAGAACTGGCGATAGAGCGGGCGATAGGTCGCCGAGCGCACGCGCGAGGTATCGAGCCACGGTACGAAGAAGAGGACCGCAATCGCCGCAAAGAGCGCGATGACGCCGAAGAGCTTGTTCGGGATGGCGCGCAGGATCGCGTAGAAGGGCAGGAAGTACCACTCCGGCACGATGTGCGGCGGCGTCTTCAGCGGGTTCGCGGCGACGTAGTTGTCGGCGTGGCCGAGGAAGTTCGGGATGTAGAACACCACCCAGGCGAAGAGCACCAGGAACACGGTGAGGCCGAAGAGGTCCTTGGCCGTGTAATACGGGTGGAAGGCGACGGTGTCTTCCTTGCTCTTCACCGGCACGCCGGTCGGGTTGCCGTTGCCCGGTACGTGCAGCGCCCAGATGTGCAGCACGACGACGCCGGCGATCATGAACGGCAGCAGATAGTGCAGCGAATAGAAGCGGTTGAGCGTCGGATTGTCGACCGAGAACCCGCCCCATAGCCACGTCGTGATCGTCTTGCCGACCAGCGGTATGGCCGAGAACAGGTTGGTGATGACGGTGGCGGCCCAGAACGACATCTGGCCCCACGGCAGCACATAGCCCATGAAGGCCGCGGCGATCATGAGGAGGAGGATGATGACGCCGAGGATCCACAGGACCTCGCGCGGCTCCTTGTAGGAGCCGTAATAGAGGCCGCGGAAAAGATGGATGTAGACGGCGAAGAAGAAGAGCGAGGCGCCGTTGGCGTGCAGATAGCGCAGCAGCCAGCCGTAGTTGACGTCGCGCATGATGTATTCGGTCGAATTCAGCGCGAGGGCGGCATCCGGCGTGTAGTGCATCGCGAGCACGATGCCGGTGGCGATCTGGGCACCCAGCATGAAGGTAAGGATGGCGCCGAAATTCCACCAGTAATTGAGATTGCGCGGCGTCGGATAGACGATGAACGACGAATGGACGAGACCGAGGATCGGCAGCCGGCTCTCCAGCCAGCGCGCCCCCCGGCTCTTCGGTTGATAGGTCGATTGCCCCGCCATCTGTCGCCGTTCCTCAGCCGATCTTGATCTTGGTGTCGGTCTCGAAGGCAAAGACCGGAATTTCCATGTTCTGCGGCGCCGGACCATGCCGGACGCGCCCTGCCGCATCGTATTGCGAACCGTGGCAGGGGCAGAACCAGCCGTTGTAGTCGCCCTGCTGGCCGAGCGGCACGCAGCCGAGATGGGTACAGATCTGGATCATCACCAGCCAGGCTTCCTTGCCCTTGGCCGTGCCCGAAGCAGAAACCGCCGAGCGGTTATCATCGGTCGCGGGCGCATTGGCCGGCAGGTTGTCGTTACGCGCGATCGGATCGATGAGCTGGTCGACGGCAATCGCCTTCGCGCCCTCGATCTCCTGCGGCGTGCGCTGGCGGATGACCACCGGCTTGCCGCGCCATTTCACGATGATGCTCTGGCCGACCGCGATCTGCGAGATGTCGACCTCGACGGTGGCGAGCGCCAGCGCGGCGGCGTCAGGGTTCATCTGGTCGATGAGCGGCCAGGCGACCAGTGCGGCGCCAACCGCGGCGGCGGCGCCGGTAGCTATATAAATGAAGTCGCGCCGCGTCGGCTCGCCGTGTTCAGCGCTGTCGGTGGTGGCCAAAATCGATCCCCGGTCGCGTAAGCCCGAATCCCCGCCCGCGGGAAAGGCTCCGCGGCACTGCGGTCTGTTTAGCCAGCGGCACCGGGGCTGTCCAGACTTGCCCGCCAAAATGCGCACATTGTCGCGGAAAAAGCCGTCTGCCTCGATTCCTGGCGACCGGCTGCGCCGAAACGGCTATTCCGCCGCCGCGGCGGTGGCGCCGTCGTCGACAACCAGGAAGCCGCCCGACTGCCGCTGCCACAAGCCGGCGTAGAGGCCCTTCTTGCGCAACAACTCCTCGTGGCTCCCGGTTTCGACGATTCGGCCATTGTCGAGAACCACCAGCCGGTCCATCGCCGCGATGGTCGAGAGCCGGTGGGCAATGGCGATGACGGTCTTGCCCTGCATCAGCCGGTAGAGGCTTTCCTGGATCGCCGCTTCGATGTCGGAATCGAGCGCGCTGGTGGCTTCGTCTAGGATCAGGATCGGCGCGTCCTTGAGGAGCACCCGGGCGATGGCGACGCGCTGGCGCTGGCCGCCGGAGAGCTTGACGCCGCGCTCGCCGACATGGGCGTCGTAGCCGGTGCGCCCCTTCTTGTCGACGAGGCCGGCGATGAACT
>JBBQGL010000036.1:0-29119 GCA_038323025.1 Hyphomicrobiales bacterium | reverse complement strand
GTCCAGGCGCTGGTCCTCGTGCTGTTCTCGCTGAACTTCGGCTGGATCGCGCTCGCCTTCGCCAACGCCATAGCCGGCACCGTCGTCACGATCGGCCGCACCATGCGGAAGAAGAGCCGCCGCGGCATCCCGATCGCCGGGTGCACCGCGGTTCTCATGCCGGTCTACAACGAGAGCCCGGAGCACATCCTCGCCGCGGTCGAGGCCATGGCGCGCGGCGTCGGCGAACTCGGCGAGGGCCATGCCTTCGACTGGTTCATCCTCAGCGACACCACCGATCCTGAAATGGCGCTGGCCGAGGAATCCGCATTACTCGGCCTGCGCGCCCGCCTCGGCGACGATGCCCGCGTTTACTATCGCCGCCGCCGCCGCAACACCCATCGCAAGGCCGGCAACATCGCCGATTTCTGCGAGCGTTGGGGTGGCGCCTACGACTACCTGCTCACCCTCGATGCCGACAGCCTGATCGAACCGGAGACGATCGTCGAGCTCGCCCGCCGCATTGACGCCGATCCCGATGCGGGCATCATCCAGACGGTGCCGCGGCTGATCAACGGACGCTCGTTGCTTGCGCGGCTGCAGCAGTTCGCCGGCCGGGTCTATGGCCCGGTGATCGCGAGCGGCCTTGCCTGGTGGTGCCAGAGCGAGGGCAACTACTGGGGTCACAACGCCATCATCCGCCGGAAGGCATTCACCGACGCGGCCGGACTGCCGGTCCTTTCGGGCAAGCCGCCCTTCGGCGGCCATATCCTCAGCCACGATTTCGTCGAGGCGGCGCTGATCCGGCGCGCCGGCTGGACCGTGCGCATCGCCGCCGACCTCGGCGGCTCCTACGAGGAAGGGCCGCAGTCGATCGTCGACCTCGCCATCCGCGACCGCCGCTGGTGCCAGGGGAACCTGCAGCACGCCCGCATTGTGTTCGCCCGCGGCCTGCATTGGGTGAGCCGGTTCCATCTCCTCAACGGCATCGCCTCCTATGCCTCGTCGCTGCTGTGGCTGCTGCTGATCGCCGCCGGTCTCGCCCTTTCTCTCGAAGCCGAATACATCCGTCCGGAATATTTCAGCGACCCCTACCAGTTGTTCCCGAGCTGGCCGGTGGTCGATCCGGAGCGCGCCCTGCGGCTGTTCGCGCTCACCGGGGTCGTGCTCTTCGGCCCGAAGCTGATGGGCTTCGTGGCGCTGCTGCTTGACCGCCCGGCCCGGCGCGCCGCCGGCGGCGCGTGGCGCATACTCGTCAGCGTCCTCCTCGAGATCTTCGTATCGGCGCTGATCGCGCCAATCTCCATGCTCATCCAGTCGCGGGTGATCCTCTCCATCCTCTTCGGCCACGACGCCGGCTGGAAGCCGCAGCGGCGAAGCGACGGCAGCATCACGATCCGCGAAGCCTTCCGCTTCAGCGGATGGCATATGGGCGCGGGACTGGCTCTGGGGGCCGCCGCCTACGCGGTTTCCCCGGACGCGCTCGCCTGGCTCGGCCCGGCCATCGCGGGCATGCTGGTCGCCGCGCCGGCGACCTCGCTCACCGCCTCCAGCCGGATCGGCAGGTTTGCGCGGCGCGCCGGACTGCTCAGCACGCCCGAGGAGCGGACCGCGCCGGTCATCGCACGCGCGGCGCTCGCGACGCGCCTGCCGCACCGGGTGGCGGTCGCCGCCACGCCCGATCTGCCCGGCTTCATCCGCGACGCCAGCCGCCGGCGCCTGCACCTCGCCCTCGTCGACCAGCCGCGCGAAAGGCCGCGCGGCCAGATCGATCCGGTCGAGGCCATGGCCGCGGCCAAGATCGGGGAGGCCCGCTCGCTTGACGAGGCCCTCTCCTACCTCGGGCCGGAAGAAACCGCGGTTACGCTCGCTTCTCCCGCGCTGGTCGAGCGCCTCGGGGCGCTTTCGCTGGAACAGACCGCCGCCTGAAAGGCGCGGGGCGGCAACCTGTCAGCCCGCCCGACCCAGGCTTTTCGGCGCAGAAGCGTTTATACCCGCGGCTGCACTTCATTATGAGGAGACGGACATGCTGAAGGGTAAGACCGCGCTGGTCACCGGCTCGACCAGCGGAATCGGCCTCGGCCTCGCCCGCGCGCTCGCCGCGGAAGGCGCCAACATCGTTCTCAACGGCTTCGGACCGGCGAAGGAAATCGAGGCGCTCCGCACCGGCCTTGCCAGGGACGCGGGCGTGACGGTGACCTACTCCGCCGCCGACATGACCAGGCCTGACGAAATCGCCGCCATGATCGCCGACGCCGAGGGCGAGTTCGGCGCCGTCGATATCCTCGTCAACAACGCCGGCATCCAGCATGTCGCGCCGGTCGAGGAATTCCCGATCGACAAGTGGAACGCCATCATCGCCATCAATCTCTCCGCCGCCTTCCTCGCGATCCGCGCCGCGCTGCCGAAGATGAAGGCGAAGGGCTGGGGACGCATCATCAACACCGCCTCGGCGCACGCACTTGTCGCCTCGCCGTTCAAGGTCGCCTATGTCGCCGCCAAGCACGGCATCGCCGGGATCACCAAGACGGTCGCCCTCGAAACCGCGCGGAACGGCATTACCGTCAACGCCATCTGCCCGGGCTACGTGTGGACGCCGCTGGTCGAGAAGCAGATCCCCGACACGGCAAAGGCCCGCAACCTGACCGAAGCGCAGGTCAAGGAAGACGTCATCCTCGCGGCGCAGCCGACCAAAGAATTCGTCACCGTCGAGGAAGTGGCCTCGCTCGCGGTCTATCTCTGCTCCGACGGCGCCAAGCAGATCACCGGCGCGCTCCTTTCCATGGACGGCGGCTGGACCGCGGCGTGAGCCCGGCTCTGGTGCCGTCGATGATGCGGGCGCTACTTCGCGCCTCGGCGGCCCTGCCGTTCGGAATACTGGTCAACCAGCGCGCGTATCATTCGCTGATAGGGGACGCGCCGTTTCCTTGCCTCTCCCTTGAAGAAGGCGAGGCTCCGGCGGGTCAGCGTGAGCGTGACCTTGACGTTGTCCTCGACCGGCACGAGGTCCTCGGGACGCGGCAGGAAGTCGTCCACCAGCCGCACGCGCCCGATTTCACCCGCAGTGTAGCGGACCGTTTTCTCGCTCATAGATCGTCTTGCCTTTCCGCCAATAGCCGGCACCGATGATGCGAATCCGGCCCCGGCGCCACGTAAACCGAACGGTCATCACACCGTCGCCGACCCTGCCGAAGCAGAAGTACCTGCTTTCCTGGCCACTGTGACCGAGGTCTTCGGCGATCAAACGCCGCGGATCGAGAAACGCGTATTGTGCATCCGCAAAGGCTACGCGATGTTTGATCCGGTTAGCGCGGTCCTTGGCCGGGTCCCATTCGAAACTGGCAGGAACCTCCATATGGTACAATTACCATACATTTATATGGCGGCTCAACCGGGCAGAGCCGGGGACCGGCCGCATGGCTGATGCCCCCGCCAGGAAACCGCTGTCGCTGGCGCTGCAGGGTGGCGGGTCGCACGGCGCCTTCACCTGGGGCGTGCTCGACGCGCTGATCGAGGACGGCCGCCTCTCCTTCGAGGCGATTTCCGGGACCAGCGCCGGCGCGATGAACGCCGTGGTGCTCGCCGACGGCTTCGCCAAGGGCAAGGCCGCCGGCGCCCGCGAGCGGCTGGAGAAGTTCTGGCGCGGCGTCAGCCGCGACAGCGGCCCGGCCGGCGCCGCCGACGCGATCCTCGACCGCATCTTCGGGTTCTGGAAGATGCCGGGCTTCGATCCCTTCGGCGCCCTGCAGCAGTTCACCACCCTCGCCTCGCCCTACAGCATGAACCCGCTCAACATCAATCCGCTGCGCGGGCTGCTCGAAAGCCTGGTCGACTTCGCCGCGGTGATGAAGTCGTCGCGGCCGCGCCTGTTCATCTCGGCGACCAACGTGCGCACCGGCAAGATCAAGGTCTTCACCGGCGCCGAGGTGACCGCCGATGCCATCCTTGCCTCGGCCTGCCTGCCCTATCTCTTCCAGGCGGTGGAGATGGGCGGCGAGGCCTACTGGGACGGTGGCTACAGCGGCAACCCGGCGCTCTACCCGTTCTTCGAGACCGCCGCGCCCGAGGATATCCTGCTGGTCCAGGTCAATCCGGTGCGCCGCGACGCCATCCCGAGGACGGCGAGCGAGATCATGGAGCGCGTCAGCGAGATCACGTTCAACTCGTCGATGCTGCGCGAATTCCGCGCCATCGATTTCGTCAACCGCCTGATGGCGGAGCACCGCCTCGACCCGCACCGGTACCGGGAGAACCGGCTGCACCGGATCGACGCCACCCATGCGCTCCGCAACTATGCCGCCTCGACCAAGTTCGACACCAGCTGGAGCTTCTTCCAGGAACTGCAGCGCGCCGGCCGGCGGGCGGGCCGCGCCTGGCTCGACGAGCACTACGCCGACATCGGCGTCCGCTCGACGCTCGACCTGCGCGCCGAGTTCGTGTGAGGCGGCGTTTCGCCCGCCTCAATCCCCCTGCCGCCAGCCGTCGATCGCCAGAACCGAGCCGTCGGCATCGGAATCGTTGAACGTGCTGATGTAGAGGCGGTCGTCGACGGCGATCACCGCGTGCGGCTGGAACTGGCCGAAATCCGTCTGCATTTCGTAGAGGAGCCGCATGTCGTTGCCGATGACGTAGATGGCGCCGGCCTCGCCCACCGCGATGATCAGCCCGTCCTCGGTGACGGTCATGGCGCGGACCGGCTGGTCGACGCGCACCTGCCCCATGGGCTCGGCGAGCGACACGACCACGCCGGCATCTTCCATGGTCCCGGCGGCGAAGAGGCCGTTCTTGCTGGCGTCGATCGAGAAAAGGCGCTGCCCGGCCAGCTCCTGCTCGCCGATTTCGCCGGTCTTCAGGTCGATCGCCTGCATCACCGACTCGTCGGCATTGGCATGGATGGTGAAGACGCTGCCGCGGCCGACGGAGATGTCGAAGCCGTTGGCGCCGAGGTCGAAGCGCCGGCGGGTCTTGCCGGTGCGCGCATCGATCTCGAAGACCTTGGTCTTGGCGCTGGTGCAGTTGGTGTAGGTGAGCACCCAGATCGAGCTTGCCGCGCTGTCGAACGCCTGCGGGCAATCGCCGATCGAGGCGAGGATGCCGGTCTTGCCGCCGCCGACGGCCTGCTGCCAGATAGTCTTGTCGGTCTCGACCAGCGCCAGCACGCGCCCGTCCTGGGTGGTGAGCATGTCCACCGGCAGGCGGCCGACGGTCACCGGCGGCGCCAGGCGGAGCGACTGCCCGTCGATGCGCGCGATCTGGCGCTGGCCGGAGAGCGCCACCCAGACGTCGCTGCCGTCGTAGGTGAGCCCCTCGGGCCATTTGCCGACATGGATGACCCGCGCATGGACCGGGACGGGCTCGGCCGCCGGAGGAACACCGCCCTCGTCCTCCTCGCCGGCGCCCGGGCCGGTATCGGCGGCGGTGGAACCATCGCCACCGGTATCGACGCCGGCGCAGTCGTTGGCCTGCACGATGACCGCATTCGGCGCCACCGGCCGCGTGTTGCGCTGGACGGCGTCGGCGTCGGAGGCCGAATGCGGCCCGCTCACCACCGCGAAGCGGCCCTTGGGGAGGCTCGCGACTTCGTCGGTGTCGACCACCTGGATGCCCTCGCCGATCTGGCGGACGAGCGCCTTGGCCGCGTCGTAGTCGGCCCGGTCGAACATGCCGTAGACGACCAGCCAGCATCCGCTGCCGGCGGCGTGGGCACCCGGCACGGCGGCGAAAAGCAGCGCCGCGCAGGCAAGCACCATTCCGGTCAAGGTTTTCATCGACGCCCCCCCAGGTTCCCGATCGCGGCGATTACAACAGGCGGACGGCGGTCTGAAAAGCCTCAATCGGCTTCCCCGCCATCCCAAACGATTCACCGATCGGGCAATCGCTAGATCGACGAGCCGTCGGTCTCGTCATCGGCCGGGTTCGGAGCGGGCCTCGGTGCGGCCCGCGCCGAGCGCAGCTCCGGCAACTGGCTCGGCAAGGGCATCCAGTAGGCAAGCTCGCTCTCGGCGTAGATGACGCGGGCAGCCGGGTCGGAGTCGGCGGCGATCCAGCCTTCCTCGCCCGAGCGCGCCGACCGGGTCCAGCGCACCATGTCGAACTCGCCCGGCCCCTGCTCGGTCGCGCGCACCTTCACCAGCACCAGCGTGCCGTCGCGCGGCGCGCTCGCCATCGGCGCCCACCTGGCATTGTCGAGAGAGGTCATCGCCTCAGCATGGAACGCCCGGCCGGCGACGGCAAGCGCCGGCCTTCGGAGGCCTGCGTCCATAAAGTTGACGGGGAGGGTTTTCCTGGTGTGCCTGTCGAATCCGGGGCGGGCCGGACGACTACGGGTGCCCAAACCCTCTGAGGAGCATCTCATGCGCTATCTTTGCCTGGTCTATTTCGAACCCTCGCGGCTTGCGTCGTTTACGAAAAGCGAAGGCGCTGCCCTCACCAACGAATCGATCGCCTACAATGAGGAACTGCAGCGGAGCGGCCGCTATGTGCAGGCCCATGCGCTCCAGTCCGTCGAGGAAGCGATGACCGTGCGCGTGCGCAACGGCGCCATGTCGGCTACCGACGGGCCGTTCGCCGAAACGCGGGAAGTGCTCGGCGGCTTCATCCTCATCGAGGCGCCCGACCTCAACGCCGCGGTGACGATCGCGGCCGGCATACCGCTCGCCCGTTTCGGCTCCGTCGAGGTGCGGCCGATCCAGGAAATGGAGAAGACCTGAACGATGGCGACAGGCGGAGACGCAGGCAACGTCGACGCGATCTACCGCGCCGAGGCGCGGCGCGTCTTCGCCACCCTCGTCCGGCTGCTGCACGATTTCGACCTCGCCGAGGAGGCGCTCCATGACGCTTTCATCGCCGCCGCCGAACAATGGCCGCGCGACGGATTCCCAAGCAATCCGCGCGCCTGGCTGGTATCCGCGGGCCGCTTCAAGGCGATCGACCGGCTGCGCCGCAAGGCGCGCTTCGAAGCCGCCGGGGAGGACCTTGCCATGCTGATAGAGGAGCGCGCCGAAGCGACCGAGACCGGCGCCGTCGAGGACGACCGCCTGCGCCTCATCTTCACCTGCTGCCACCCGGCGCTCGGCTCCGACGCGCAGGTGGCGATGACGCTGCGCGAAGTCTACGGCCTGACCACCGAGGAAATCGCGCGGGCCTTCCTGGTCAGGCCGCCGGCGATAGCGCAGCGCATCGTCCGCGCCAAGGCGAAGATCCGCGACGACCGGATTCCCTTCGCCGTTCCCGAAGGCGACGACCTCGGCGAACGGCTGGAGGCGGTGCTGCGGGTGATCTACCTGGTGTTCAACGAAGGCTACGCGGCCTCCTCCGGCGCGTCGCTGACGCGGCCCGATCTCTCCGCCGAAGCCGTCCGCCTCGGCCGGATGCTCGCCGGCCTCCTGCCCGACCCCGAGGCGCTCGGGTTGCTTGGCCTGATGCTTCTCCAGGAATCGCGGCGGGCGGCGCGGGTCTCCGGCGACGGCGACCTCGTGCTCCTCGCCGACCAGGACCGCTCGCTCTGGGATCGCGCCATGATCGCCGAAGGCACCGCGCTGGTCGCGCGCGCCATGGCGACCCGCACCATCGGCGTCTACACCCTGCAGGCGGCAATCGCGGCGGTGCACGCGAAGGCGCCCGACGCCGGGGCCACCGACTGGGCCGGGATCGTCCGCCTCTACGACATATTGGCGCGGGCCGACCCCGCGCCGGTCGTGGCGCTCAACCGCGCCGTCGCCGTTACCATGCGCGACGGACCGGCGGCGGGGCTGGCGCTGATCGACGACCTTCTCGCCGGGGGCGACCTCGCCGGCTTTCACCTCGCCCATTCCGCGCGCGCCGGCTCGGCCGCACTGCGGAGGCGCGCGCCGCCTACCGGCGGGCGCTGGCGCTGGTCCGCCAGGAACCGGAGCGGCGCTTCATCGCCCGCCGCCTCGCCGAACTCGGCGAGGCTGGATCCTAGGCCTTGCCGCGCGCCCGCTCGCCGAGGGTGGCCGTCAGGCGGCGGAGCGCGGCGGAGTGATCGTCGCGGCCGAGGACGACGTGGATCAGCGACCAGCCGCCGGTATTGGCGCGCGCAGCGGCGAGCGCCCGCTCCATTTCGCGCTCGGTGGTCGCCTTGAAGCCGATGCCGCCGCCGAGTACGTCGGGAAGCCGCGAATATTCCCAGTGGTGCACGTCGTTGAAGACGCCGTCGAGCATCGGCCGCTCGGTGCCATAGCCGTCGTTGTCGAAGACGATGACGATCGGGTTCTGGCGGTAGCGGGCGACGCTGGCGAGCTCCATGCCGGTCATCTGGAAGGCGCCGTCGCCGACAAGGACAAGGGGCCGGAGATTCGGCGCCGCCGCCTGGACGCCGAGCGCGCCCGGCACGGCGAAGCCGAGGGAGCAGTAATAGGCGCAGGCCATGAAGTGGGCGCCGTCGTGGATGTAGAGGTCGGCGGCGCCGAAGAGTGCGTCACCGGTGTCGGCAACCACCACCATGTCCTTTTCGAGGAAGGCGTTGATCTGGTGGAAGAGCGCGTCGATGGTCATCGGCCGGTCGCTCGCGGTGAACGGACCGGGATGGCCGGGATGTTCGAACGGGGCGACGGCGCGCCTCGGCCAGTCGGGGCCGGCCAGCCCGGCGACGAAATCCTCCATGCGCACGTCGTCATAGGCATGCAGCCCGACGGCGACGCGGTCCTTGGCGGCATAGACCTCGAAGCGGCGGTCGATGCGCGCCGTGTAAACGCCGAGGTTGAGGTCGGTCATCATGGCGCCGAGGAGGATAAGGCAGTCGCTGTCCTCAACATAGGCGCGCACGTTCTCCCGTCCCATCGCCCCCTCGTAGATGCCGAGATAGGCCGGATGGGATTCGGGGAACACCGACTTGCCCATGATGGTGGCGGCGACCGGGATGCCGCTCCGCTCGGCGAAGCGGGCGAGCTGGTCCTGCAGGCGGAAGCGGTGCAACTCCTCGCCCGCGATGATCACCGGATGGCGCGCCGCAGCGATGCGCTCGGCCGCCTCGGCCAGAGCGGCGGCGAGCGCCTCGGCGTCGCTCGCCTCCGGCGGAGGCGGCGGCCGCCGGATCAACTCGATCTCGGCGATCGCCATGTCACGCGGAATTTCGATATAGACCGGACGACTGTGGCGCCGGCAGAGCAGCAGCACGCGGTCGATCTCGGCCGCGGCGGTGTGCGGGTCGTCGAGCACCGCGGTGGCGACGGTGAGCTCCTGGAAGACGCGCAGCTGCGTGTCGAACTCGCGCACCTTGTGATGGAGAAGGGGATTGTGCCGGCGCTCGCGCGTCCCCGGCGCGCCGCTGATCAGCACCACCGGCGAGCGTTCGGCAAAGGCCTGGCCGATGGGGTTGGCGATCTTGAGGCCGCCGACGCAATAGGTGATGCAGGCGGCGCCGAGCCCGCGCACGCGGGCGTAGGCGTCCGCGGCAAAGCCTGCGCCCTGCTCGTCGCCGGTGTTGATGATCTTGAGCTGGCTCTTCTCCATCTGCCCGAAGAAGGAGAGCACGTAGTCTCCCGGCACGCCGAAGACGTGCTCGACGCCCTCCTCGCGCAGCCGCCGGATGAGGTAGCCACCGATCGTTTCCGCCATTTTCCCAATCCCCCGCCTTTGTGGCCCGGTTTCTCGCCGGATCGGCGCGCCGGATCAAGGGGCGTGGTGTCGCTTTCGCCGCCTTGGGGACCCCACCCACCATGCTTCCGCATGGTCCCCCCGACGTCCCCCGGCTCGACCGGGGGAGCCGGGGAGGGATAATCTCGACCGGCGTCGCTCCAGATGGCGATCGGCGGTGACGTCGATGCCCGGCGGCGAGTCTTCCGCGCTCGGCGCAGTATCGAACATCGGCCTTGCGAGGCTGGCTGGCGGATCAGAACAGGGCGCCATCCCTCCCCGGAACGGGGAGGGGGGACCGCGCGTGAGCGCGGTGGGTGGGGTCCCGTGCCCGTGACGGGCAATGAGATTCTTCACCAGAGCTTTCGCTTCCTCGGCCAAGTGCCAGAGATGACTCGCGTCTTCCCGGCCGAGATGCGCCTCGGCCGGTTCCATTGCGGGCAGCTTTGTACCCCCCTCACCCCGACTCTCTCCCCTCCGGGGAGAGGGAGGGCCGCCGCTCACGCACCACCCTCGCCATCCTGAGGAGCCCGGCGAAGCCGGGCCTCGAAGGACCATTGCCCTTGCAGCTTCAAGTGCATGGTTCGAGGCTCGACGCTCGCGCGTCGAGCAGCTCGCCATGGCGGGGTCAGTGGAGCCAGGGGCGGCGGCGCGTTAACCCTTCGTTCACCACCCTCCGCGTCAATCACGCGATGACCGGAGCGCCCCTCGTCTTTGCAGCCCCCGATGTGTTGAAGGCGGTCGAGCGCTGGCAGCGCCATCTCGGCGGCGAGAAGCGCATGGCGGCGAAGACCCAGGAGGCCTACGCCCGCGACGCGGCGCAGTTCCTGAAATTCCTCGCCACCCACCTTGGCGGGACGCCAAAACTCGCCGACCTGAAGGACCTGCGCACCGCCGACATCCGCGCCTTCATGGCAGCGCGGCGGAACGACGGCGCGGGCTCGCGCACGCTCGCGCGCGGCCTCGCCGGCATCCGCTCGCTGGTCCGCTTCCTCGAGCGCGACGGCGCCATGAACGGCGCCGCCTTCCGCGCCATCCGGCCGCCGCGCCAGAAGAAATCGCTGCCCCGCCCGCTCGCGCCCGGCAACGCCCTCGCCATCATCGACGGCGCCGGGACGGCGGACGAGGAACCGTGGATCGCCGCCCGCGACTGCGCGGTCCTCACCCTTCTCTACGGCGCGGGCCTGCGCATCTCGGAGGCGCTGAACCTGTCGCGCGGCGAGGCGCCGCGGAGCGCCCAGGATGCACTGCGCGTCACCGGCAAGGGCGGCAAGGAACGGATCGTGCCGGTATTGCCGGTGGTGGTCGCGGCCATCGCCGAATACTTGCGGCTTTGCCCCTATCGTCCGGGCGCGGACGGCCCGCTGTTCCTCGGGCTGCGCGGCGAGAGGCTGAGCCCGCGCATCGTCCAGCGCGGCATGGCGAAGCTGCGCGGCGCCTTCGGCCTGCCGGAAAGCGCCACCCCGCATGCGCTTCGCCACTCGTTCGCCACGCATCTTCTATCGGCCGGCGGCGACCTCCGCACAATCCAGGAACTGCTCGGCCATGCCAGTTTGTCGACCACTCAGATCTACACCGAAGTCGACACCGACCGCCTGATGGCGGCCTACGAGGCTGCCCACCCGCGGGCGTAAACGGCGGCCGCCACGGCGAAGCACGCCGGATCGCAACGGCTCCCCGCCTGCCGCGAACTGGCACCCGGCCCCTTGCCGTGCTAGAGCCCGCCATCCCATGGCAGAAGATATCGCACCCGTCGACATCGCCGCGGAGACGCCCCCGCTCGCCGCCATTCCCGCGCCCGGGCCGGGCCACCTGCGGGTCGGCTACCTCTTCGCCGCGGCGGGCGCGATCCTCTTTTCCACCAAGGCGGTGGCGATCAAGCTCGCCTACCAGGAACACGTCGACGCCGAGACGCTGCTGGCGCTCCGCATGATTCTCGCGACGCCGTTCTATCTCGCCATCGGCGCCTGGTCGCTGCGCGACCGTGCGAAGAGCGGCCGTCCCCTCCCCGCCCTCCGGCTGGTAGCGGCGGCCTCGGCCACCGGGCTGCTCGGCTACTGGGTGGCGAGCTATCTCGATTTCCTCGGCCTCGAATACGTCTCGGCCCAGATTGAGCGCCTGATCCTCTTCACCTATCCGATTTTCGTCGTCATCTTCGGCGCCCTCTTCTTCCGCCAGAGGATCACCGCGCGGGCGGCGGTGGCGGTCGCCATCTCCTATGCCGGCCTCGCCGTCATCTTCGGCCAGAACGCCATCACCGGCGGCAGGGCCGGCCTGATCGGCGCAGTGCTGGTGCTGGCCGCGGCGGTCGCCTTCGCCTTCTACCAGCTCTTCGCCAAGTCGGTGATCGGCGCCGTCGGCCCGCGCCTCTTCACCTGCATTTCCATGCTGGCCGCCGCGGTCGGCGCCGTCCTCCAGTTCCTCTTCACCCACCCGGCCGGCGACATCGCGGTGAGCGGACGCCTGTGGCTGATCTCGCTGTTCATTGCCATCGGCTCGACCGTGCTGCCGACGTTCCTGCTCAACGCCGCGCTCCACCGCATCTCGGCGCAGGCCAACGCCACCATCGGCACGCTTTCCCCCGTCGCCACCATCGTTCTCGCCTGGGCCATCCTCAGCGAAACCCTCGCTCCCATCGCCTGGCTCGGTACCGCTCTGGTCATCGCGGGAGTAGGCTGGTTCACGCTCGGCGACGCGGCGGCGCGCGCCGGCCGGCGGAACGGCAGAGCGGGGTAAGGACCATGGCGCCCAGGGACAGGAAGACGGAAGCAGCGGCAGCGCCGAAGGTGCCGGCCGCGCCCAGGGCCGCGGAAGAGCCCGAGGGGATGCCGCTGCCGAGCAACCCGCAGACCGTGTTCCTCGGCGGGCTGCTGGCGTTGGGGCTGCTCGCGGCCGCCTACGCCGCCGCGGATATCCTCCTCCCGTTCACGTTTGCCTTCGTGCTCAACCTCCTCCTCCAGCCCGCCATGCGCCGCCTCGAGCGCTGGCGCATCCCGCGCACGCTGTCGGCCGCGATCCTGATCCTGACGGTGTTCGGCACGATCATCGGCATCGGCGCGGCCATTTCCGGGCCGGCCGGAACCTGGGCAGCCAAGCTCCCCGAGGGCATTCCCCGCCTGCAGGAACGGCTGAGCTTCCTGCGCGCTCCGATCGAAGCCTTCCAGCAATTCGTCCAGGAGGTCGAAGGCGGCGCCAAGCCGCTGCCCGCCGGCACGCCCATGACACCGAAGCCGCCATCGACGACGACGGTTGCGTCGCCACCCGACGCCAATACGCTGGCGACGACGCTCTTCACCGGCACGCGCAACTTCGCCCGCGGCCTGCTGACCACGATCCTGTTCCTGTTCTTCATGCTCGTCTCCAGCGAGATCTTCCTCCGCCGGCTGGTCGAGATCCTGCCGCGCACGCGCGACAAGCGCCTGACGGTGGAAATATCGCAGCAGATCGAGGCGGACATTTCCGCCTATCTGGTCACCGTCACCATCATGAACGCCGCGGTCGGCATCCTCACCGGGCTGGTGATGTGGCTGACCGGCGTGGGCGACCCGGTGCTCTGGGGTGCCGTTGCGTTTCTCCTCAACTACGTGCCGATCATCGGCTGGCTGACCGGCGTCGCCACCTTCCTCCTCGCCGGCATGCTGATCTTCGATTCGCTCGGCCAGGCGCTGCTGCCGGCGGGGCTCTACCTCGCCATCCACATCGCCGAGGGCGAGACGATCACGCCCATGCTGCTGGCGCGGCGCTTCACCCTCAACCCGTTGATCGTCGTCATGTCCCTCGTCTTCTGGTTCTGGATGTGGGGCGTGCCCGGCGCGATCATCGCGGTGCCGATGGTGGCGATCACGAAGATCATCTGCGACCGCGTAAAGCCTCTGCAGGCCTTCGGCCACTTCCTCGAAGGCTAGCCGAGCCACCAGGCGCCGAAGGCGATGCTCGCCACCGTCAGCGGCGCGCCGACGGCAAAATACGGCCAGAAGCCGATGACCACGCCGCGGGCGCGGGCGCGCTGCACGACGATGAGGTTGGCGACCGAGCCGACGATGGTGAAGTTGCCGGCAAGCGTCGCCGCCATGGCAACCACCAGCCAGGCCCGGTTGGGGTCCGCCACCCCGGCCACGAAAGGCCTGAGCACGAGGACGGCCGGCACGTTGCTGACGAGGTTGGAGAGAACCGCCGTGACCCCGGAGAGGATCGGGGTGGAGGCGAGGTCGAGCTTGCCGATCGCCGCCACGGCCTCGGGCGTCAGCACCGCTTTCTCGAGCCCGGCGACGACGATGAAGAGGCCGATGAACATGACCAGCAGCGGCCAGTCGATGTCGAAATAGACCTTCTCCGCCTTGATCCGGCGCGTGAAGAGGAGAAGCGCGCCGCCGAGGATCGCGGCTTCCGCCACCGGGACGCCGGCGAAGAACGCGACCACCATGGCGAGCGCGATCGCCACCGACTTGATGACCAGCGGCTTGTGATAGCGGGCAACGCCCGGGTCGATCGGGGCGAAGCCTCGCCGCGTCAGGAACTCGCGCGGATAGAAGGCGGCGATCAGGACCACCACCAGCACCAGCGAGGCGACCGCCACCGGGGCCAGCGCCGCCGCGAACGTGCCGTAGGAGATGTGCGACAGCGAGCCGATGATCATGTTCTGCGGGTTGCCGGTGATGGTGGCGACGCTGCCCGCGTTCGACGCCATCGCCACGGCGAGCAGATAGGGCACCGGGTCGCGATCGAGCCTTTGCAGGAGGTCGAGGACGAGGGGCGTCATCACCAGGCAGATCGTGTCGTTGACGAGGAAGGCCGAGAAGGCGCCGGCGACGAGAACGATGGCGACGAGCAGGATCAGCGGATGCCGGGCGCGCGCCACGACGAAGCCGTTCACCAGCCGGAAGAAGCCCGAGAGTCTGAGGTTGGCGACGACGATCATCATGCCGAGGAGGAGCGTGATCGTTTCGAGGTCGATCGCCCGGTAGGCGTCGGTGAGGGTCAGCACGCCAAAGCCGACCATCAGGCTCGCGCCGAGTAGCGCCGCGCCCGCCCGGTCCATGCGGTATCCGGGCAGCTTGCCGACGGCCATGACGAAGTAGGTCGCGGCGAAGATGAGGATGGCGGGAATCATCGGGCGAGAATGATTCTAGAGCATCCTCCGGTTTCGGCGAGCCGGCCGCTCGATTGCAAGCGGTCGAGGCCGCATTGCGTTTCCCCGGCCAGGATCGCGTGACGCGCTATGCGGGTTGATCGGCAGAAGCGTCACCAACCTAATCGTACGTGAGGCGGAATTCATTGAGGTGAGATTTGATGGCAACGCGAGTGTGCGCGTGTCCTTGGCCGATAGTGACCGGGCCGGCCCCGCGGCCGCGCATTTCGTGCCAGGAGAACAATCTGCCAATTGAGGTTGGTAGAAGCCGATGGCTTACCGCAAAGAGCGGAGCAGTCGAGCACGGCCGTGACCCGGCGCTTCCAAGCCGATCCTTCATTCCAAAGAATAAGCGTATGACTTGTGCCGATGGTTGCACGCCGGCAAATGCCAGGCGGCGCTCAGATGTGGATCGGCTTGAACCAGGCCGCCATGGCGGCTTCCTTCACCGCCTCCGACAGGGTCGGGTGCGCGTGGCAGATGCGCCCGAGGTCTTCCGCCGCGCCGGCAAATTCCATCAGCACCGCGGCTTCGGCGATCAGTTCCCCGGCGAACGGGCCGACGATATGGACACCGAGCACGCGGTCGTTGCCGGCGTCGGCGAGCACCTTCACGAAGCCGTCCTTCTCGCCCATGGCGCGGGCGCGGCCGTTGGCCGAGAACGGGAACTTGCCGACGCGGTATTCGATGCCGGCGGCCTTCAGTTCCTCCTCGGAACGCCCGACCGAGGCGATCTCGGGATGGGTGTAAATCACGCTCGGAATCAGGTCGCGGTTCACGTGGCCCGCCTGGCCGACGAGTATCTCGGCGACCGCGACGCCCTCCTCCTCCGCCTTGTGGGCGAGCATCGGGCCGGCGATGGCGTCGCCAATGGCGTAGATACCCGACACGTTCGTCCGGAAGCGATCGTCGACGGCGACGCGACCGCGCTCATCCAGCAGCACCCCGGCCTCGCCGAGGCCAAGGCCGGCCGTGTAGGGCCGCCGGCCGATGGCGACCAGCACGATGTCGGCTTCGAGAATCTCGGCGCCGCCGCCGGCGACCGGCTCGACGGAAACCTTCAGGGTCTTCCCCGTCCTGTCGACGCCCGCCACCTTGGTCGACAGGCGGAAGGCGATCCCCTGCCGCTTCAGGAGGCGCTCGGCAAGGCGCGCGACCTCGCCGTCGGTGCCGGGCAGGATGCGGTCGAGGAACTCGACCACGGTCACCTCGGCGCCAAGCCGCCGCCAGACCGAGCCGAGCTCCAGGCCTATAATGCCGGCGCCGACGACAAGGAGGCGCTTCGGCACCGACGGGAGCGACAGCGCGCCGGTGGAGCTCACCACGCGCTTCTCGTCGACCTCGACGCCGCGGAGCGGTGTCCATTCCGAGCCGGTGGCGATGACAATCGCCCTGGCCGCGATTTCATCGCCGCTGCCATCCGGCCGGCTGACCTTGACCTTGCCCGGACCGGCGATGGAACCCACGCCGCGAAAGGCATCGACCTTGTTCTTCTTGAGGAGGAACGCCACACCGGAGACGTTGGCTTCGACCACCGCGCCCTTGTGCGCCATCATCGCCGGCAGGTCGAGTTCGGGCGCGCCGATCCGGATGCCGAAGCCGGCGAAGTCGCGGCCCGCCGCCTCGAACATCTCGGACGTGTGCAGAAGCGCCTTCGACGGGATGCAGCCGACGTTGAGGCAGGTGCCGCCGAAGGTAGCGTCCTTCTCCACCACCGCCACTTTCAGCCCGAGTTGGGCGGCCCGGATCGCGCAAACATAGCCGCCGGGTCCGGTCCCGATGACGACGAGGTCATATTCGCTCATCTCAACCTTACGTCTGGGTTTGGCTATTCGGCCGCGCGCCGGTGGGCCGGCGGCGCCCGCAATCCTTCAATATCCATGCGCAGGCCGTCGGCATCGAAATCGATCTCATCGCCATCGGGCCCTATCCATTCAAGCGACGTGCCGCCGGAGCCCGCATGGGCAGTGGCAAAAATCTCAGGATCCTTGAGCGGCGCTACGGCGGCACCCCACTCGATATAGGGGCGAAAATCCAGCTCGCCTACGAATCCGTCCCGATAGGTCAGCCTGAGGCGGAACCCCGGTAGCACCTCGACTTCGGAAATCTGCTGACCGAGCTTGTATCCTGGCGGAATCACGGAATCGTTCCGGGGCTGTCGCGGGCGCTTGCGCGATCCCATGCCGCCGTCAGCAGTTGATCTCGTGTGATTGCCCATTCCCGCACCGATCGCAGTTTGGCTGGCGGGAGGCTTCCCGCCAGAACCGCCAGGTCGTCTATCCTTATCTGAGCCTTGTGGTCTCCAAAATCCACGTGAAAGTGCGGCGGTGGATGATCGCCGAAGAAGAACTGTATCTTCACTCCGTCAACGATGGCGACGGTTGGCATCGATCACAGCCGCCTTGTCAACGTTCCGCCGGGCGAGGCGGAGGGCGCCCTGCCCGGCAAGCCAGACCGCCGCGCCGGCGAGCGCAAAGACACCGGCCGCGATGCGCGGGTCGCCGAGATCGCGACGGAAGAACGCCACCGCCGCCGTAAACCAGAGAAGCGCCGCGACCACGGTAGCCCCCGAGTTGAGGGCACGGCCGGTTTCGATCGTCATGCGCCGGCCTCCGTTCGCCGTCATCGCGACCTGAGGCCCGTATGTGCCAACGGGCCCTATGGCTGCTGCTTCTGCATCCACTCGCGGATGTGCCTGAAATAGATGCTGCTCCTGAAGCCGACACTCAAGTCCCGGCTGGTGCCGCTGTTCAGCGTGGCTGCAAACTGCCGGCAGAAGGACGCCTGATCGGGCTGGGCTCCCATATCGCCCTCGACCCTGCGGTCGGTGGCCGTGTCGATCGTCTTCGCATCCTCGGGCGGTATCCCCCCGAGCCTGGCGATGGCATCGTCGAGGAGGCGGATGTCGCCGGCATTCCGCAGGTACCACGCATCGCGCGTCTGGATATAGGCGTTGTCCTGTGAGACGCGCTGGTAGCAGAAGTTCAGCGTCTTGATGACAATGTCGCGCTGGACGATGGCCAACCCGATATCGTCGGTGATCTTGCGGTCGCCGAAATCGTCCGCGCGCACGGCCGCGGGCAGAGCCGCCGCGACGGCCAGTGTCACGGCGAGAAGCGATCGCCGGCCGAGCATCCGTGGGCCTATTACTGGGTCTTCAGCCAGTCACGCACGTTCTTCAGGAGCGGGCTGCTCGGGGCGAAGACGCTCAGGTCCTGGGCCGTGCTTTTCAGCCGGTCGGCGAAGAGCTTGCAGAAAGCCGCCGGATCGGGCTGGTCGGTCACGTCCTTCTTGACCTGATCGCTGATCGTCTTGTCGATGGCCTTCTTTTCCTCGTCCGTGACCCCGCCGACCTTGGCGAGGCCGGCGTCGATCAGCTGGATGTCCTCGCCGTTGCGCAGGTACCAGGCATCGCGCGCCTCGATATAGGCCTGGTCCTGCGCGATGTTCTGGTAGCAGTAGTTCATGATGCCGATCGTCTCGTCGCGCATCGCGATCAGCCCGCCGATCTGGCTGGCGATCGAATCCTCGGCCTGGGCGGCGACCGGAAGGGAAGTCGCCGCCGCGGCGACGACCAGAAGCGAAACGAACCTGCGCAGCATGATGACCTGCCTCTTTGCGTGTTGAACCGGAATTGGGGGGCGACGATACGTCGCCGCGGCGAAAAGGGGCAAGACGGAACCGCAGCCCGAGAGCAAAAGCCCGCAGCCTCAGAGGTCGAGGACCATGCGCTGCGGGTCTTCGAGGCCTTCCTTGACGCGCACCAGGAAGGTTACCGCCTCGCGGCCGTCGACGATGCGGTGGTCGTAGGACAGCGCCAGGTACATCATCGGCCGCACCTCGACCTTGCCGGCGACGACCACCGGCCGCTCCTGGATCTTGTGCATGCCGAGGATGCCCGATTGCGGCGCGTTGAGGATCGGCGTCGACATCAGCGACCCGTAGATGCCGCCATTGGTGATCGTGAACGTGCCGCCCTGCATTTCCTCAATCGAGAGCTGGCCGTCGCGGGCCCGCTTTCCAAGGTCGGCAATGGTCTTCTCGACCTCGGCGAGCGAGCGCTGGTCGGCGTCGCGCACGACCGGAACCACCAGCCCGCGCTCGGTGCCGACGGCAATGCCGATATGGTAGTAGTTCCTGTAGACGAGGTCGGTGCCGTCGATCTCGCCGTTGACCGCCGGGATCTCCTTCAGCGCCTGCACGCAGGCCTTCACGAAGAAGCCCATGAAGCCGAGCTTGACGCCGTGCTTCTTCTCGAAGAGGTCGCGATAGGTCGTGCGCAGCGCCATCACCGCGCTCATGTCGACCTCGTTGAAGGTCGTCAGCATGGCGGCGGTGTTTTGCGCGTCCTTCAGCCGGCGGGCGATGGTCTGGCGGAGGCGCGACATGCGCACGCGCTCCTCGCGCGATGCATCATCGGCCGGCGACGGCGCGCGCACCTGAACCGGTGAGGCCGGCGCGGGCGCCGACGGCGCTTCGCGGACAACCGCCGCGGCGGCGAGCGCGTCGCCTTTGGTGATGCGCCCGTCCTTGCCGGTGCCGGCGACGCTCGCCGGATCGATGCTCTGCTCCGCCATGATCTTCGCCGCCGAGGGCGCAGTGCCCTGCTTCACCGGCTGTGGCTTCGGCGGTTCCTTGACCCCGGGCGACTTCACCGGCTCCTGCACCGGCGGGATTCTCGGCTGATCGGGGGGCTTCGGCGCTTCCGGCGCGCCGGCGGCCGGTCGCGCCGGCGCGGCTCCCTTCACCACGGCTGCGGCAGCGCCGTTCACGGCAATCGAGCCGAGGAGCGCGCCGACGCCGACCGTATCGCCGTCCTTGACCGAAATCGCCTCGATGACGCCGGCGCTCGGCGCGGGCACTTCCAGGGTGACCTTGTCGGTTTCCAGCTCCACCAGCGGCTCGTCCGCCTTCACCGTGTCGCCGACCTTCTTGAACCACTGGCCGACGGTCGCTTCGGTAACCGACTCGCCAAGGGCCGGGACGCGGATTTCGGTCGCCATGCTGTGCCTCTTCCTATTCCGCCAATGCTTCGCTTACGAAAGCGTGCAGCTGCGCCAGGTGCCGCGGCATCAGGCCGGTGGCCGTCGCCGCAGAAGCGGCACGGCCGATGTAACGCGCGCGCTTGCTGGCGGCACCGATCTGCTCGAGCACCCATTCGAGGTAAGGCTCGACGAACGTCCAGGCGCCCATGTTCTTCGGCTCTTCCTGGCACCATACCATGTCGGCCTGCGGGAAGCGGGACAGCTCGGTGATCAAGGCCTTGGCCGGAAACGGGTAAAGCTGCTCGGCGCGGAGCAGATAGACGTCGTCGACGCCCTGCTTCTCGCGCTCCTCGTAGAGGTCGTAATAGACCTTGCCCGAGCACAGCACGACGCGGCGAATCTTGTCGTCGGCGACGAGCTTGATCTTCTCGCCCATCAGGTACTCGGCGTCGTCCCAGAGCAGGCGGTGGAAGGTCGATTCCGGCCCCATCTCCTCGAGCGTCGAGACGGCGCGCTTGTGCCGGAGCAGCGACTTCGGCGTCATGATGATGAGCGGCTTGCGGAACTCGCGCTTCAGCTGCCGGCGCAGCACATGGAAGTAGTTGGCCGGCGTGGTGATGTTGCACACCTGCATGTTGTCTTCGGCGCACAGCTGCAGGAAGCGCTCGAGCCGCGCCGAGGAATGGTCGGGACCCTGCCCTTCGTAGCCGTGCGGCAGCAGGCAGACGAGGCCGGACATGCGCAGCCACTTGCGCTCGCTGGACGAGATGAACTGGTCGAAGACCACCTGGGCGCCGTTGGCGAAATCGCCGAACTGGGCTTCCCAGAGCGTCAGCGCCGCCGGCTCGGCGAGCGAATAGCCGTACTCGAAGCCGAGCACCGCCTCCTCCGAGAGCATCGAGTTGATCACCTCGAAGCGGTTCTGGTCCTTGGCGACGTGGTTGAGCGGGATGTAGCGCGCCTCGCTGCCCTGATCGAAGAGGACGGCGTGGCGCTGGGAGAACGTGCCGCGCTCGCTGTCCTGGCCCGACAGGCGGACCGGGTTGCCGTCGGCGACCAGCGAACCGAAGGCGAGCGCCTCGGCGGTCGCCCAGTCGATGCCCTTGCCGGTCTCGATCGCCTTCCTGCGGGCGTCGAGGAAGCGCTGGACCGTCTTGTGGACCTGGAAGTCGGCCGGCACGGTCGTCAGGCCCGCGCCGATGCGCTTCAGCCGCTCGAGGCCGACGCCGGTCACGCCGCGGCGCGGGGCGTCGCCGGTTTCGGCGATCTTGATGCCCGACCACGCGCCGTCGAGCCAGTCGGCCTTGTTCGGGCGATAGCCCTGGGCCGCTTCCAGCTCGGCATCGAGCTTGGCGCGCCAGGCACCCTTCATGGCCTCGACTTCCTCGCCCGAAACCAGGCCTTCGGCGCCGAGCTTCCTGGCGTATATCTCCAGCGTCGTCGGATGCTCGGCGATCGTCTTGTACATGAGCGGCTGCGTGAAGGCCGGCTCGTCGCCCTCGTTGTGACCGTGGCGGCGATAGCAGAACATGTCGACCACCACCGGCTTGTGGAACTTCTGCCGGAACTCGGTCGCGAACTTGGCGGCGAAGACCACCGCTTCGGGGTCGTCGCCGTTGACGTGCAGGATCGGCGCCTCGACCATCTTCGCGATGTCGGACGGATAGGGCGACGAGCGCGCATAGCGCGGATTGGTGGTGAAGCCGATCTGGTTGTTGATGATGAAATGCACCGAGCCGGCGGTGCGGTGGCCGCGCAGCTGCGACAGCCCGAAGCATTCGGCGATGACCCCCTGCCCGGCGAAGGCGGCGTCGCCGTGGAGGAGGAGCGGCATCACGCGGGCGCGCTGCGCCAGGGGTACGATGTCGCCGGTGCGCGCGTCGGCGTGCTGGTCCTGCTTCGCCCGCGCCTTGCCGAGGACCACCGGATCGACGATCTCGAGGTGCGACGGATTGGCGGTCAGCGACAGGTGCACCTTGTTGTTGTCGAACTCGCGGTCGGACGAGGCGCCGAGGTGATACTTGACGTCGCCGGAGCCCTCGACCTCGTCGGGCGAGGCGGAGCCGCCCTTGAACTCGTGGAAGATGGCGCGGTGCGGCTTGCCCATGACCTGGGCGAGCACGTTGAGGCGGCCGCGATGCGCCATGCCGAGCACGATCTCGCGCACGCCGAGGGCGCCGCCGCGCTTGATGATCTGCTCCAGGGCCGGAATCAGCGCCTCGCCGCCGTCGAGGCCGAAGCGCTTGGTGCCGGTGAACTTGAGGTCGCAGAAGCGCTCGAAGCCCTCCGCCTCGATCAGCTTGTTGAGGATCGCCTTCTTGCCGTTCTCGGTGAAGGCGATGAACTTGTCCGGCCCCTCGATGCGTTCCTGGATCCAGGCCTTCTCATCGGCCGAGGAGATGTGCATGAACTCGACGCCGAGGGTCGAGCAGTAGGTCCGCCGGAGGATTTCCAGCATTTCGGCGACGGTGGCGAATTCCATGCCGAGGACGTGGTCGATGAAGATCTTGCGGTCGTAGTCGGCCTCGGTGAAGCCGTATGACTTCGGATCGAGCTCGGTCTCGCTCGCATGCGGCATCAGGCCGAGCGGATCGAGATTGGCGTGGAAATGGCCGCGCATGCGATAGGCGCGGATCATCATCAGGGCGTGGATCGAATCGCGCGTCGCCTGGGTCACGGCGGCATCGGAAATCTCGGCGCCGCGGGCGGTCACGCCGGCCTTGATCTTCCGGGCGGTATCGACGGCGATCTCGCCCCAATTGCCGTCGAGCGCGGCTACCAGTTCGCCGTTGCTGACCAGCGGCCAGCCGCGCCGCTGCCAGGACGGACCTTCCGGTTGCGCCTCGGGCGATTCCTGCAGCCCGGCGAAGAACGCGCGCCAGCCTTCGTCGACCGACGCCGGATCGCGGGCGAAGCGCGCCTGCATGTCCTCGATGTAGGGAGCATTGGTGCCGTAGAGGAACGACGTCGCCGACAAAGCCTGATTTGTATCCTGGCGTGCCATTTCGATATCCGCGAGAGGGAGGTCTCGGGCTTCTCTGAACAAACGCGCCCCGCAGGGCCACGCTCTAGCCTTCGATCACCGTGAAATCAACGCTGTACTTCGGGCGGCGGACCCCTTCCTTCAAGACCCGCGGCGGACTTCGAATCGCACTCTGGCGTGATCGAACTATGACGCAGGCGAGATTTCCACGCCAATGCCGGAAGAATTCGGCGGTTTGCCCAAAAGTCAGGCGTTGTGGAGGACTTCGACCAGCGTCTGGGCGAGCTGTGCCGGCGATTCGGCGACGTGAATCCCGGCGGACTTCATCGCCTCGATCTTGTCCCCGGCGCCGCCGTGGCCGCCGGCGATGATCGCGCCGGCATGACCCATGCGCCGGCCGGGCGGCGCCGTGCGTCCGGCGATGAACCCGACCACCGGCTTGCCGCGCCCCCGGGCCGCCTCGCCCTTGAGGAAGTGAGCCGCGGCCTCCTCGGACGAACCGCCGATCTCGCCGATCATGACGATCGACCGTGTCTCCCGGTCGGCGAGGAACATCTGGATGACCTCGACGAAGTCCATGCCCTTCACCGGGTCGCCACCGATGCCGACGGCGCTGGTCTGGCCGAGTCCGGCATTGGTGGTCTGGAAGACCGCCTCGTAGGTGAGGGTTCCGGAGCGCGAAACGATCCCGACCGAGCCGCGCTTGAAGATGCTGCCGGGCATGATGCCGATCTTGCACTCGCCGGCGGTCATCACGCCCGGGCAGTTCGGACCGACCAGGCGCGAGGCCGAGCCCGCCAGCGCGCGCTTGACCCGCACCATGTCGAGAACCGGGATGCCCTCGGTGATGCAGATAATGAGGGGAATTTCCGCGTCAATCGCCTCGAGGATGGCGTCGGCGGCGCCAGCCGGCGGGACGTAGATGACGCTGGCGGTGGCCGCGGTCGCATCGCGCGCTTCAGCCACCGTGTTGAACACCGGCAGGCCAAGATGAGTCTGGCCGCCCTTTCCCGGGCTGACGCCGCCGACCATCTTCGTGCCGTAGGCAATGGCCTGCTCGGAATGGAAGGTGCCGTTCTTGCCGGTAAAACCCTGGCACATGACTTTGGTCGATGCGTCGATGAGAATGGACATGGGAAGAATTACTCGCGAAAGCCGGAGGGCGAACTCAACGCCGGGAGAAACGGATTAACTACGCGCACCTTGTCATAGTACTGCCCGTGATTCAGGTCCTCTGAGTAGAGTACAGCTGCATCAAGGCTGAGGGATGCTGCAACGACGGCCGCGTCCCGGTACGACACCTGGTAACGTGTCGACAGGCCGATCGCCGATTTGATCAGCGTTTCGTCGGTCGGGGCAACCGGGCGGAGCACCAGTCGGTCAATCCACTCCGCCGCTTCGAGAACCGTCAGGGCGATCTTCATCTTGCGGGTAGCGTTGACGAAGAATTCCTGGAGGACCTGAGCGGACGTTCCGAATTCTGCTCCTTCGAGAATGTCGAGCGCGCGTTGCCGCTGCCCCCATCCGGCCCCCTGCCGGCTGCCGCATAGAGCAGGATATTCGTGTCGAGGAAGCACTCAACGGCCATGGACCGCGTCGCGCGTCCAGGTAATCGGACCCAGTTCAGCTTTCGACCGGTCGCTCATCGCCCGCAATTCCGTCATTGCCCGCTTCGCGCGATTCTCGTTTCGCGCGATCTGTTCAAGGTGGAGACGGACCAGCGCGTTGACCGAAGTTCGCCGTTTGGCGGCATATTCGCGAACCTGATCGAGCGTCGCTTCGTCCACGGCAAGGGTGATGTTTTTCATGGGTCCCTCTTCACACATAATATGTGTGACTGTGGGAATTCAACCTGCCAGTTAAGCCGCCATGCCCTTCACGGCCGCCACGATCTTCCGCGCCGCATCGTCGAGGTCGTCGGCGGAAATGACGTTCAGGCCCGACTTTGCGATGATCGCCTTGCCTTCCGTGACGTTGGTGCCCTCCAGACGCACGACCAGCGGGACCTTCAGGCCGACCTCCTTGACCGCGGCGATGATGCCCTCGGCCACGACGTCGCAGCGCATGATCCCGCCGAAGATGTTGACGAGGATGCCGCGCACCCGCGGGTCGGCGGTGATGATCTTGAAGCCGGCCGCAACCTTTTCCTTCGAGGCGCCGCCGCCGACGTCGAGGAAATTGGCGGGCTCGGAACCGTAGAGCTTGATGATGTCCATGGTCGCCATGGCGAGGCCGGCGCCGTTGACCATGCAGCCGATGCTGCCGTCGAGGGCGATGTAGTTGAGTTCCGCCTTCTGCGCCTCGACTTCCTTGGAATCCTCTTCCGCCGGGTCGCGCAATGCCGCGATATCCGGATGCCGGAAAAGCGCGTTGTCGTCGAAATTGACCTTGGCGTCGAGGCAGAGGAGCTGGCCGTCCCTGGTCACCACCAGCGGATTGATCTCGAGGAGGCTCATGTCGGTGGCGGTGAAAGCCCGGTAGATCGCCGCGACCACCGCAACGCACTTCTCGACCTCGGGCCCCTTCAGGCCGAGGCCGAAGGCGATGTCGCGCCCGACATAGGGCATGTAGCCCGCCGCCGGATCGACGTGGACGGTGATTATCTTCTCGGGCGTCTTCGCCGCGACTTCCTCGATATCCATGCCGCCTTCCTGCGAGGCGATGAAGGCGATGCGGCCGGCGGCGCGGTCGACGAGGCAGGAGAGGTAGAGCTCGCGCGCAATCTCCGAGCCTTCCTCGATGTAGACGCGCCCGACCTTGCGGCCGGCCGCGCCAGTTTGCTTGGTGACCAGCGTGTTGCCGAGCATCGCCCGCGCTTCGGCGGCGACCGCGGCGGCGTCGCGGACGATGCGCACCCCGCCCTTCTCGCCCGCCGCCTTTTCCAGGAAGCGGCCCTTGCCGCGTCCGCCGGCGTGTATCTGGGCCTTCACCACCAGGACCGGGCCGGCGAGATCGCCCGCCGCTTTTGCGGCCTCCTCCGGCGTAAACGCGACAAAACCCCGGGCGACCGGCGCTCCGAATTCCTTCAGGATCGCCTTTGCCTGGTACTCATGGATGTTCATTGGAGGTCTAGCGCGCCAGCGACGGAACGATCTTCAGGCAGGCGGCGATGAGCCCGTCGACGGCGGCGAGCGAACTGTCGAACATCTGCCGCTCAGCCTTGTTGAGATCGATCTCGACGATCCGCTCGACGCCCTTGGCTCCGATGACGATCGGCACGCCGATGTAGCGATCCTGCACGCCGTACTCGCCCTTCAGGCAGGCGGCGGCGGGCAAGACACGCTTCTTGTCCTTGAGGTAGCTCTCCGCCATCGCGATGGCCGAGGCCGCCGGCGCGTAGAAGGCGGAGCCGCTCTTGAGCAGCCCGACGATCTCGGCGCCTCCGTCGCGGGTGCGCTGGACGATCTCGTCGACGCGCTTCTTCGTCGTCCAGCCCATGGCAACAAGGTCGGGAAGCGGGATGCCGGCCACCGCCGAATAGCGCGTCAGTGGCACCATCGTGTCGCCGTGGCCGCCGAGAACGAAGGCGGTGACGTCCTCGACCGAGACGTTGAACTCGCGGGCGAGGAAATAGCGGAAGCGCGCCGAATCGAGGACACCGGCCATGCCGACGACCATGTGCTTGGGCAGGCCGGAGAATTTCTGCAGCGCCCAGACCATCGCATCGAGCGGGTTGGTGATGCAGATGACGAAGGCCTTGGGGGCGTATTTCTTGATGCCAGCGCCGACCTGCTCCATGACCTTCAGGTTGACCTCGAGGAGATCGTCGCGGCTCATGCCGGCCTTGCGCGGCACGCCGGCCGTGACGATGCACACGTCGGCGCCCTTGATCCCGGAATAGGCCGAGGTGCCGGCCAGATCGACATCGACCCCGTGAACCGGCGAAGCCTCGGCGATATCGAGGGATTTTCCCTGCGGAATGCCGTCGACCACGTCGAAAAGGATGACGTCGCCGAGTTCCTTCAGGCCGATGAGATGGGCGAGCGTGCCGCCGATCTGACCGGCGCCGATCAGTGCGATCTTGGGACGAGCCATGGATAGGATTCCTGGGGCGGGATTTGGCCAGTACGGAGGCCTTCAAACAGGTCCGTCACTAGCCCGATCAATGCTGCGGTGCAAGCGCATGCTTTGCCGCGGACGATACCCTGGAGGAATGGCGGGGAAGCGGCGGCGCATGCTTTGACATCAAGACATCAGTCGAATCATGCGCTGAATGCATGAGAACGACCAGGCCGGCCGAACCGCTACTCTTCCTCCACGTGGGAGTCCGAAGGCACCCAGTCCTCGACGCTGTCGATCTGGCAATGCGATGCCGGGCGCCCGGCGCTTGCCGGCAGGGTGCCGGTGACCACAGTCTTTTCCGCCCCGGGTTCGTAGGCGTCCTCGATCACCTGGGCCATGCCGGCATCGGATGGCCGACAGGCGACGCTGACCGCCTTGGCCGCGGACGCCTGGCTGATGACCTTCGCCTCGAAGTGCCAGACGCCTTCCTGCTGCCACGTGCAGAACTTCAGGCTCACCCCGTCCACGGCGCCGGCATCCTCGCATTGCCGCGCTGGGGACTGGGCAAGGGCCGGCCCAGCGAGGAATAGGAGAATCCCTATCAGCCCGTCCCTGCATCTCGTCCGGCGCGCCATCGTCCGCTCCCGCTTTTTCCGCGGCTCGATCATGGCGCCTGGAAAGCGGCGGTCAATTGGAAACGGGAATGGCTCGCATTCAGCCCGGGACCGCACCCCTCGCCGGGGCGGTCTGCCCGGCCTCCCCGTGAGCGGGCGCCAGCCATTCCGCCGAGCGCATCTCGGCGAGCCGGGAGACGGTGCGCCGGAAGGCGAAGGCTTCGTCACCCTCGGCCGCCGTGTAAAGCGCGGCCGGTTCGGCGGCAGCCGAGGCGATCAGCCTGATGCCGTTGTCGTAGAGCGTATCGATGAGGTTGATGAAGCGCCGCGCCTGGTCGCGCTGGTCGTCGCGGAGCAGTGGAATGCTGTCGACGATGACCGTGTGGAACGTATGCGCGATCTTTAGGTAATCGCTGTTGCCGAGCGGCACCGCGCAGAGGTCGGCGAACCCGAAGCGCGCGACGCCCTTGGCCGCCTGAGGCACGATCACCTCGCGGCCCTTGACCGTCAGTTTCGCCGGGGTGCCGCGTTCCGTTCCGGTGCGCGCCTGCCATTGCCGGTCGAGCGCCGCCGTCGCCTCGGCACCGAGCGGCGTCACGTAGACCGGCATGTGTCCGAGCTTTTCCAGCCGGTAGTCGATCGGCGATTTCAGCGCGACGACGTCGACATAGTGCTTCAGCAGATCGACGAAGGGCAGGAAAAGGGCGCGGTTGAGCCCGTCGCGATAGAGCTCTTCGGGCGCGCTGTTCGAGGTAGCGACGAGAACCAGCCCCTGGCGGAGCAGCTCGCCGAAGAGCCGCGACAGGATCATCGCGTCGGCGATGTCCTCGACCGCGAACTCGTCGAGGCACAAGAGGCGAATTTCGCTGGCAAGCGCAGTGGCGACCGGCCCGATGGGGTCGCCGGCTCCCGCCGGTGTCTGCTGGCGGAAGGCGTGGATGCGCTCGTGCACGTCGGCCATGAATTCGTTGAAGTGGGCCCGGTGCTTCCGCGCCGGCGCAGCTACCTCGAAGAACGCGTCCATGAGCATGGTCTTGCCGCGGCCGACCTCGCCGTGAACATAGAGGCCCTTGACGAATTGCGGCCGCTCGCCGAACAGGCGCGCCAGCCCGCGCGGTTTTCCGGGGCTGGCGGCAAGCGCCCGGTTGAGGGCGTCGAGACGGAGGACCAGGTCGCGCTGGGCGGGGTCGTCGACGAGGACGCCGGCGGCGATCAGGCCGGCATAGTGCTCGCTCGGCCGCTCCGCTCCGACCCGACCGTCGTCAGCCAAGCGGAGCCTCGCGACGCCTAGCGGTAGAAGGTGACCGGCGTGCTCGTCGCACCCTGGGTCTGGCCGTTGAAATGGTTGTTGCCGGCGGACTGGAGACGGGCGACCGGTGCTCCCGCCGCGCCCGCGAGGATCACGTCCTTGCCCTCGAGGTTCCAGGCGGAAATCGACTTGAGCACGTCGTTGTTGCAGCCCCGGGTCGAGGCGCGGTAGCCGCCCGTCCAGCTGGTCAGGGTCATGAACAGCTGGCACGAATCGCCGCTCGCCGCGATGGTCCAGCCGCCGAGGAGGTCGGTGCGCCCGAGCGCTCCGGAGGGCGCCGTCGCGGTCGGGGCCGGCAGGCCGCCCTGGGAAACATCGGGACTCGCGGTCGGGCCGGCATCGGCGGTGGCCACCGGTTCCGCCGGCACAGCGTTCGGCTCCTCGGTCATCGGCGGCAGGCCGCCGGTTTCGATCGTCGGCGGCGGCTCCTTCTTGCCGCCGAAGGGCCCGATCGCCCCGATCGATCCACAGCCGCAAAGCGCGAGCGCCAATGCGATCGGCAAGAGGCGGGTGGGATTCATG
>JBBQGL010000035.1:0-29195 GCA_038323025.1 Hyphomicrobiales bacterium | reverse complement strand
AACAAGCACAACGTTGCCGAGGCGGCAGCGTTGATCGCAGCGGGCAAGTGCGTCGCGGTGCCGACCGAGACGGTGTACGGCCTCGCCGCCGATGCGACCAATGCCGCGTCGGTTGCCGGCATCTTCCTCGCCAAGGGCAGGCCAAGGTTCAACCCGCTGATCGTCCACATCGCCACGCTGGCCGACGCCGAACGACTCGCGGTCTTCAATCCGACCGCGTTGCGGCTGGCGGAGAAATTCTGGCCGGGCCCGCTGACGCTCGTCCTGCCACGGCGCCCGGAAAGCGACATCGCCGACCTCGTCACCTCCGGTCTCGACACGATTGCGCTCCGCATGCCGGCGCATCCGGTCGCCGAGGCGCTGCTTGACGCCTTCGCGCGGCCGCTGGCGGCGCCGAGCGCCAACCTGTCGGGGCACGTCAGCGCCACGACGGGGGCGCACGTTGCGGCCGACTTCGGCACCAAGGTCGCCGTCATCCTCGATGCCGGGCCGACGCGGATCGGGCTCGAGTCGACCATCGTCGGGCTGGCGGGGCCGGAGCCCTTGCTCCTGCGCGCGGGCGGGATCGCGGCTGGCGAAATCGAGACGGCGCTGGGGCGGGAGTTGACCAGGCCCGCGCACGATCCGTCAAAACCGCAGGCGCCGGGAATGCTCGCTTCGCACTACGCGCCGAGGGCAGTCCTCCGACTTGACGCGAAAGAGCTGCGGCCGGGCGAAGCCCTGCTCGCCTTCGGACCCTACCTGCCCGTTGGCGCCGATCTCGCTGTCGCGATGCGCAACCTCAGCCCGAAGGGCGATGTGACGGAGGCCGCGGCGAACTTCTTCGCGGCGCTTCGCGAGCTCGACGGGCTGGCGGCGCTGATTGCGGTCACGCCGATCCCGGAGGAAGGGCTGGGCGAGGCGATCAACGATCGTCTGCGCCGGGCGGCGGCGCCGCGCGATACGGCGTCCACCTGAGAACGGCTATACTTCCGATTCCTCGCGCCGCTTGTGTTTCCCGCTCTCGCGCCACCTCTTCATCAGCGCGTCGAGCTCGGGATCGCTGCCCTGGGGAAGGGTGATGCGGAGGCTCACCAGCTGGTCGCCACGCGCGCCGCCGGGTCGCGGCAGGCCCTTGCCCTTCAGCCTGAGCGTGCGGCTGCCGTCCGAGTGGGCGGGAATGTTCATGGTCACCGGCCCATCGAGGGTCGGCACGCGCACCTTGCCGCCGAGAACGGCCTCGTCGAGGCTCACCGGCACGTCGGCGCGAAGCGTATCGCCCTCCACCCGGAAGACCGGATGCGGAACGACCTGGACGGTGACCAGCGCGTCGCCGGGCTCAGCCCCAAGCAAGCTCGGATGGCCCTGACCCTTCAGGCGGATGATCTTGCCGGATTGGGTGCCGGGCGGAATCGCCACCTCGACGGTGCGGCCGGTGGGCAGATCTACCCGGGCCTTCTCGCCGCGCACCAGTTGCTCCAGCGTGATCGCCGCGGTGGCAATGACATTCTCGCCGCGCGGCGCCGCCTGCGCGCGCGGTCGCGCTCCGGCCCCGCCACCGGCGCCACGGCCGAAACTGCCAAAGATGTCGCCTAAGATGTCGTCGGCTGAAAATGCGTCGCCGCCCCCGGTCGACCAGCGGAAGGAGCGGCCGCGCGGCCCGGCGCGTCCGGCCCCCGGCTGGCCTTCAAAGCCCTCAAATCCCTGGAAGCGGGGTTTTCCGTCAGCGCCAATCTCACCGCGGTCGAACTGGCCGCGCTTGACCTTGTCGCCGACGATTTCATAGGCGCTGTTGATCTCGGAGAAGCGTTCCTTCGCCTTCGGATCCTTGGCGTTCTGGTCGGGGTGGTGCTTCTTGGCGAGCTTCCGATAGGCCGCCTTGATCTCGGCCTCGCTGGCCTTCTTCGTCACACCAAGGGTTTCGTAGGGATCGCGCATGATTCGAATAGTATCAGGACCCATAGGGCATGGGGGAAGGCCCCTCAAAACATATGGTCGCGGGATCCCGCGATTTCAAAGCCGAAAACGACACAGCCGCTTGCAGCGGCGCCGCCGCGGCTTGCCTGATATGACGGGACGTCGGGACTAGAGCAGCGTGCCGTCGTCTGCCGCTACGCCGTACAGCTTCCACTCGCCGCCGGCCGGCTTGCAGATCTGGCCGCGATAGTTGCGGATGCCGCGGACATCATTGACCGTGGTGGCGAAGTTCCGGCAGGTCGAGCCTGACTTGACGACGGTCGCGCTGGCCGAAACGGTGCCGTCCGAGTCGGTCTCATTGTTGTGCCAGGCGAACTGGCTGTCCGGCTTGGCGTCGGCCGGAACCCTGCCGAGGACGCGGCGGACGGCTTCCCAATCGGACGCCGCCACGTTTTGCTTCGGCTGCGACCGGACCACCGCCGCCGGCATGACGCTCGGCGTTGTGGAAAGCGAGGCCTGGTTCTGCGCCTCGGTAAAAGGCGTGCTCAGGCCGGCGCATCCGGCGAGCGAGAGGGCTGCGGCGGCAACGGCGATTTGGCGGCGCCGCCTGGCACCGCTATATGAACTCAACACCATCGAACGTCCCTGAACAGCCCCCTCTCACCATCGGGAAACTCCGTTAATGAGTCGTAAGTTTGTCGAGCAATCGGAGCCGCTCGCGCTATTTTCTTCGTGGTTGGAGGAAGCTTCGGCTTCCGAGCCGAACGATCCCAATGCCATGGCGCTCGCCACCGTCGACGGCGAGGGCATGCCGAACGTGCGGATGGTCCTGCTCAAGGGCTTCGACGAGCACGGCTTCCTTTTCTACACGAATCTGGAGAGCGCCAAGGGACGCGAACTGCTGGCGAGCGGCAAGGCGGCGCTTGGCTTCCACTGGAAAACGCTGGGCCGCCAGGTAAGGCTCCGCGGCATCGTCACCCCGGTCAGCGGCGCCGAAGCCGACGCCTATTTCGTCACGCGCCCGCGCGGCAGCCGGATCGGCGCCTGGGCGAGCCAGCAGTCGCGCCCGCTCGCCTCGCGCGAGGCGCTCGAGGCCGCGGTCGCCGGCTTTGACGCGAAATTCCCCGGGGAGGCGATTCCGAGGCCGGCGCACTGGTCCGGCTTCCGGCTGACCCCAAACGAGATGGAATTCTGGTCGGGGGGGGCGTTCCGCCTGCATGCGCGCCGGCATTTTCGCCGCGACGGCGAGGGCTGGACCGAGACCCTGCTCTATCCCTAGGGCGGGGATGGCGGCGGAAGAGGGGGCGACCCCGGCCCATTGCCGTCATCCTCGTCGGCAAGCACGGCGGTCTGGGCGCTGAGCGGCCGGCTCTCGCGCTTCGGCTTGATGAGCGGCGCCGGCACCGGGCGCGTCCCGCGGAAGAGGTCGCGACCCGCATTGATGCCACCCGCCGCCTGCAGTTCGAAGCGCTCGGCGTCGCGTCGCCGGACGCCCTCGATGATGGTAACGGCCTCGTCGGCAGGGACGCCCACGTTCAGCAGCGCTGCCTCGCCGAACTTCATCGCCGACTCGAACGTCTCCCGGATCTCGTAGTCGACGCCCTTCTTCAGCAGTTCGAGCGAGTGGCCGCGGTCGAAGGAGCGGACGAGAAGGCTGGTCAGCGGAAACTCCGCCCTGACCAGCTCCACGATCCGGTCGGCGACCTCGCGCTTCTCGACGCAAACGGCAATCGCCTTGGCGCTGCCGGCGCCGGCGGCGCGGAGCACGTCCAGCCGCGTGCCGTCCCCATAGTAGATCTGGAACCCGAAGCGCGCCGCCACGCGGATCATCTCGGTGTCCGCGTCGATGATGATGACGTCGATGCCGCGGGCGAGCAGCGCCTGGCTCGCCACCTGGCCGAAGCGGCCGAAACCGATGACCAGCACCGTCGCGCTGAGGCCGTCGGCGACCTCGATCCCGTCGAGCGAGGCTTCCTCCGGCTTGATCAGCCAGCGGATGAGGTAGGGGGCGAGCGGCGTCAGCGCCATCGACAGCACCACCGCGGCATTCAGCAACGCCGTCGTCTGTGGTGAGAAGATGCCGCTGGTGGTCGCGCTTGCATAGAGCACGAAGGCGAATTCGCCGCCTTGCGCCAGCAGCAGAGCCATCCGCACCGCGTCGGCATGCGTGTTGCGGAAGACGCGGGCGACGGCATAAACGCCCGCCGACTTCAGCGCCATGAAGCCGACGAGGACGAGGAGGATGTCCAACCAGGCGCTGGCGATGAGGCTGAGGTCGATCGACATGCCGACGCCGAGGAAGAAGAGGCCAAGCAGCAGCCCGCGGAACGGCTCGATGTCGGCCTCGAGCTGGTGACGGAAGCTCGACTCCGAGAGCAGCACGCCGGCGAGGAACGCGCCCATCGCCATCGACAGGCCGCTCGCCTGCATGGCGAGCGCCGCGCCGAGGACGACGAGCAGGGCCGCGGCCGTCATCACCTCGCGTGCCTTGGTCGCCGCGAAGATCGTGAATATCGGATTGAGCAGGTAGCGCCCGATGGCGATGACGCCGAGCACCACGCCGATGGCGAGACCCGCCTGCAGCCAGCGCGAGACACCCGATGCCTCCGGCGCGATCGGCGCGAGGAAGGCTTCCAGCGCGAGGAAGGGAACGATCGCCAGGTCCTGCAGGAGCAGGATCGAGAAGATCTTGCGGCCGTGGGTCTCCGCGGTCTCGCCCTGCTCCTCGAGTATCTGCATGACGATCGCGGTCGAGGAGAGGGAGAGGCCCATCGCCGCCACCAAGGCCACGGCAGGATCGACGCCGAACGCCAGTCCCGCGACCGCGATGAGCCCGCCGCAGGCGATCACCTGCGCCGCGCCGAGCCCGAAAATGTCGCGGCGAAGCGCCCACAGCCGCGTCGGCTTCAGCTCCAGCCCGATGACGAAGAGGAGCATGACCACGCCGAGCTGGGCGACGCCGAGGATGCCTTCCGGATCGGTGAAGAGCTTCAGCCCGAACGGACCGATGGCGACCCCGGCGACGAGATAGCCGATGACCGCGCCGAGGCCGATGCGCTTGAAGATCGGCACTGCCACCACGCCGGCGCCGAGCAGCGCCACGACGTGGAACAGATCGGCGCCCGCGCTCGCCGCCTCAGCCGCCATGCTGCCCCCGCCCCGTTTTCGGCGTGCTAGGTCGCCGTCCCGCCGATAGTGAGCTGGTCGATGCGCAGCGACGGCTGGCCGACGCCGACCGGCACGCCCTGGCCGTTCTTGCCGCAGGTGCCGATCCCCGGATCGAGCTGCATGTCGTTGCCGATCATCTTCACCCGCGTCAGCGCGTCCGGCCCGTTGCCGATCAGCATCGCGCCCTTGATCGCCGGGCCGATCTTGCCGCCCTCGATCTTGTAGGCCTCGGTGCACGAGAAGACGAACTTGCCACTGGTGATGTCGACCTGGCCGCCGCCGAAAGACACCGCGTAGATGCCGTCCTTGACGCTGGCGAGGATTTCCGCCGGATCGGCGGCGCCGGCAAGCATGTAGGTGTTGGTCATGCGCGGCATGGGGACGTGGGCATAGGACTGCCGGCGCCCGTTCCCGGTCGGCTTCATGCCCATCAGGCGGGCATTCTGGCGGTCCTGCATATAGCCGACGAGGATGCCGTCCTCGATCAGCGTGGTCGAGCGCGAGGGCGTGCCCTCGTCGTCGACCGTGATCGAACCGCGCCGGTTGGGGATGGTGCCGTCGTCGACGATGGTGACCCCGGGCGAAGCGACGCGCTGGCCCATGAGGCCGGCGAAGGCGCTTTCCTTCTTGCGGTTGAAATCGCCCTCGAGCCCGTGGCCGACGGCTTCGTGGAGAAGGATTCCCGGCCACCCCGGACCGAGCACGACATCGAAGGTTCCGGCCGGTGCCGGCACGGCGTCGAGGTTGACCAGCGCCTGGCGGAGCGCTTCATCGACAGCGCCCTGCCAGATATCCTCCGTGACGAAGCGGTCGAACATCTCGCGCCCGCCCATGCCGTGCGATCCGGATTCCTGCTTGGTGCCGTCGCCGACCACGACCGAGACGTTGACGCGCACCAGCGGGCGGACGTCGCGGACGAGCGTGCCGTCGGCGCGCAGGATCTCGACTTCCTGGTAGGAGCCGGCGAGGGAAGCCGTCACCTGGCGGACGCGCGGATCCTTGTCGCGGGCATAGGCGTCGATGGTTTCGAGCAGCTTCACCTTCTCGGCAAAGCTCGGCGCTCCGATCGGGCTCCTGTCGACATAGAGCGAGACGTTGGTGCCCTGTGGCGGCTCGGCGTAGGTGCCGGTGTGCCCGACCTTCACGGCCTGCACCGCCTCCCCGGCGCGCCGGATCGCCTTCTCGGAAATCTCGCCCGAGTGGGCGTAGCCCGCGGCTTCGCCGGCCACCGCGCGGAGGCCAAAGCCCTGGTTGGTGTCGAAGCTCGCCGACTTCAGCCGGCCGTTGTCGAAGACCAGACCTTCCGACTGCGAATACTCGACGAACAGCTCGCCGTCATCGGCGCCCGACAGCGCCTCGGCGACGGCGAGGCGGGCCTTGTCCCGGTCGAGACCGGCACGTTCGAGGATGGAATGGGGCGAGGCGGTCATGGCGGGGCTACTCGGTTCAAATTCGGGGATTGCCGCAAGAGATAGTGCTTGTGCGGGCGGACGCCAAACGGGTTTTGCCTGGCCGTGGGCGGGGGATATCGCTACCAAACCAGCGGAACCAGCCGAAAGCGGGTCTGGCGGACGTAGTCAGCATATCCCGGCAGGTTCTTCACAAGAAACGTTTCCTCGTCGATGAGCCGCCAGGCGATGCCCGCCAGCGCCGGAATAACCAGCACCAACCCCCACCATGAGCCGAGGGCAACCGGCGTGGCAAAGAGGAGGAGCGCCGCCCCGGCATACATCGGGTGGCGGACCGCCGCGTAAGGTCCCGTAGTCACCACCGGCTGGTTCTCCTTCACCTCGATGATGCTGGAAGCGTGGCCGTTCACCCGGAATGTCCAGAAAATGATCGCGAAACCGAGGGCGACCAGGGTGTCGGCGATCAGGACGAGCACGGGTGGAACTGCGGAGCGGCCGAGCGAATGATCGAGCCCGGGCAGAATGAACAGCCCGATGAACACGACGCTCAGGAAGCCCTGGATGGTCTTCTGCCGCTTCTCCTTCTCGGCGCCGGCTCCGGCGTTCAGCCGGCTTTCGATCAGTCCGGGGTCGCGCTTGAGGAAATAGAGTGTGATCAGCAGGCAGGCGGAGGAAAAGACCAGCCAGTAGACCCAGCCCTGCCAGAACGTCAGTGACCAGGCGGGCAGGAAGATGAGCCCGGCAGCGCAACCACGAAGGTCGCGACGCCGCGCAGCGCCTTCTTGCGGAGATCAGGGTTTGCGGCGTTCATGGGCTTGCTCGTCGCTTCCTGGGAGACAGCGCCCGATCCTGAGGTAGGAAGCGAATCCGGCAGGTTAAGGGCGGCGAGACCGGAGGACGTAAGTCGCTCTGCTCAGGGAAGGGCCTGGATAGCCTCGCCGAGACCGTTCAGCGAGATCGGGATGCCGATGCCCTCCTCGGGCGTCAGGAAGATGACGAAAGTCGCGGTGCGGCCGTTGCGCAACTTGGCGAGCAGGGCATCGTCGACCTGCACTTCTGCGATGCATCCGTTCGCCGGGCAGCGGACATAGCCAGCCCGGCCGATATCGTCGCCGTCGATGTAGAGGCCGAGACCGGAAGGCAGGAGCACGTTCCCCGGCGCCTGGACGCGCATCAACAGCCCGGCGCTGCCGGAGCCTTTCAGGAACAGGACCGTGAGGCCGATGTCGGTGTCGGGCGCGACGCCAACGACGCCTTCGGTCACCGCGCAGTTCTCGCTTTTCTTCGCCGGCGAGCAGCGCAGGGTCCAGTCGCCATGGTGGCTGCGTGCCGCGGGCAATCCGTTGCCCTCCGGCGCAGGCGTAACCGTCGCGGCCCGCAAATGGGACCCGGACGGCGTTGCCATATCGCTGCTGACGGTGGGCGCCGAGTCGAGCAACCGGTCGCCAGTGTCCCGGGCCGAGGCCGCCGCCATCCCGGCCAAAATCAGCCAGGCGCCTGCGCCTATAGTCATGACACCCTTGCCGGTACTCCCGCGACGGGCGCCTGGACTAGGGCAGGGCGGCAAACCCGTCCCCAAATCCGTTCAGCGAGATCGGGATGCCGATACCCTCTTCCGGGGTCTGGAAGATGATGAAGGTCGCCATCTTGCCCGCCTCGAGCTTCTGCAGGAGCGGGTCCTCGAGGATCACCTCGGCGACACAGCCGTTCGGCAGGCAGCGCACGAACCCGACGCTGCCGACGTCGGTGTTATCGACCTTGAGGCCGAGGCCGGAGGGCAGGAGCACGCCGAGCGGGGCGAGTACCCGCATGATCTTCGCCTTCTTGTCGGCGGTCTTGAGGATGATCACCGTCAGGCCGACATTGTCGCGGTCTTCGGCGGTGACGAACTGCATCAGCACGCACTGCTCGCCTTGCGCCCCTGCCGGCGTATCGCAGCGGACCTGCCAGTCGCCGTGCGAGGACTTCACCGGCGGCTCGCCTTCCGCCGGCGGAGCGATCGATACCACCGCCTTCGGCACATCGGTGGTCTGGGCGGTCGGCGGGGTGATCGTGCGCGCGTCGTTGCCGGCGCTGGGCGTTATATCCGCCGCGGTCGGTGCGGCCGTAGTCGCGACCGTCGCCGACCGGCTGAAGAACCCGGTGAAATAGAGGACGACGACGGCGATCACCGCGAGCGCGAGGACGGCGGTCACGCCGGCCAGAATGGGGACAAGGCGCGAGCGCCGCTCTTCCTGTTCGTTGTACATGCTCAAGCGGCGATCTCTTTGACTGGAGGAAGCTGGTCAGGCGTCGCGAATCGACCGCGGCGTGTTGGCCCATCCTGCCGCAATCCGGCGGGCGGGGGAATCCGCCACCAGCCGGCTTGTTGCCGCGGGCGCCCGATGCCGAATCGCCCAACGGAGCGCGATTTGCCGCATACTGCCGCCGGTTCCCGCATTGCGAGGCGAATGAGGCTGTGGTTTTTGTCGGACGTGACTAGGCTCCGGCGGGAAATCCTGCTAGCCGAGGCGGCGGAACATCTTATACTGCGCCACGCTATGGAACAGACGCGGAACGGACGAATGAGGATGGGGTCGATGATGGGCATGCGGCGTATCGCCGGCGCGGTCATTGCCGCGGGAGGAATGGCGGGATTTGCCGGGGCGGCTTCCGCAAACCAGCCGCAGCCTTGGGAAATCGGCCTGCAGCCGGCGGCCACCCCGATCATGGAATGGATCCACCATTTCAATAATGCGCTGCTCGTCGTCGTCACGCTGATCGTGCTCCTCGTCCTGGTGCTGCTGGTCTACGTGATGGTCCGCTTCAACGCGCGCGCCAATCCGGTACCCTCGAAGACCAGCCACAACACTCTGGTCGAGGTGGTGTGGACAATTCTTCCGATCCTCATCCTTGTCGGCATCGCCATTCCCTCCTTTGCGCTGCTCTTCGCCGAGCACGACCCGGCGCGGGCGGTTACCAACTACGATCCCTCCAAGACCCTCACCATCAAGGCAACCGGCCAGCCGTCGTGGTACTGGACCTATGATTACCCGGATAACGGCGATATTTCGGTCGATTCCCAGATGCTCCAGGACAAGGATCGCACCGATCCGGTGAACCAGCCGCGCCTGCTCGCGGTGGACAACCCGCTGGTCGTGCCGGTCGGCGTGGTTATTCGGATGCTGGTTACCGCAGATCCGGCGGGCATCATTCACTCGTTCGCGGTGCCGTCCTTCGGCGTCAAGATCGATGCCATTCCCGGCCGCCTGAACGAGACCTGGTTCAAGGTCGAGCGCGAGGGCGTCTACTACGGGCAGTGCTCGGAACTCTGCGGCCGCAATCACGCGTTCATGCCGATCGAGGTCCGGGTCGTTTCCGCGGAGAAGTTCGCCGCGTGGACCGCGGCCGCCAAGACCGACCTCGACGCCGCCAACAAGCTGCTCGCCGACAACCATGGCGCGGCGCCGGTGGCCGAGGTCGCCAGCAAGTGATCGTTACCGGCGGGGCGCTGAGCAGCGCCCGCCAATAGCCGGACTGATGGAGAGAAGAAGCGATGGCATACGGCGCAACCCACGACGCGCATGAGGCGCACGACCACCCCACCGGTTGGCGCCGCTGGCTCTATTCGACCAACCACAAGGACATCGGCACGATGTACCTTGTGTTCGCGATCATCGCCGGCATCATCGGCGGCCTGCTCTCCGTCGCCATGCGTGCCGAGCTGATGTACCCGGGCCTGCAGATCTTCGGCGATCCGGAGGTTTTCAACGTCTTCACCACCTCGCATGGCCTGATCATGATCTTCTTCATGGTCATGCCCGCCATGATCGGTGGCTTCGGCAACTGGTTCGTGCCGATCATGATCGGGGCGCCGGACATGGCCTTCCCGCGCATGAACAACATCTCGTTCTGGCTGCTGCCGCCGGCCTTCCTGCTCCTGATCATTTCGCTGTTCATGCCGAGCGCCGCCGGCTCCACCGGCGTTGGCGGCGGCTGGACGCTCTACCCGCCGCTCTCGACTTCGGGCCAGCCCGGACCGGCGATGGACTTCGGCATTCTCGCCATCCACCTTGCCGGCGCCTCCTCGATCCTCGGGGCCATCAACTTCATCACCACGATCTTCAACATGCGCGCCCCCGGCATGACCATGCACAAGATGCCGTTGTTCGTGTGGTCGATTCTGGTGACGACGTTCCTTCTTCTGCTTTCGCTGCCGGTCCTCGCCGGCGCGATCACCATGCTTCTCACCGACCGCAATTTCGGCACGACCTTCTTCAACCCGCAGGGCGGGGGCGATCCGGTGCTCTTCCAGCACCTGTTCTGGTTCTTCGGCCACCCCGAGGTCTACATCCTGATCCTGCCGGGCTTCGGCATGGTCAGCCAGATCGTCTCGACCTTCTCGAAGAAGCCCGTGTTCGGCTACGTCGGCATGGCCTATGCCATGGTCTCGATCGGGTTCATCGGCTTCGTCGTCTGGGCCCACCACATGTACACGGTCGGCCTTTCGGTCGGAACCCAGGCCTATTTCGTCGCCGCCACCATGATCATCGCGGTGCCGACGGGCGTGAAGGTGTTCTCGTGGATCGCCACCATGTGGGGCGGGTCGATCGAGTTCAAGACGCCGATGCTCTGGGCGATCGGCTTCATCTTCCTGTTCACCGTCGGCGGCGTCACCGGCGTCCAGCTCGCCAATGCCGGCCTCGACTACGTCCTGCAGGACACGTACTTCGTCGTGGCCCATTTCCACTACGTGCTGTCGCTCGGCGCCGTCTTCACGATCTTCGCCGGCTGGTACTACTGGTTCCCGAAAATGACCGGCTACATGTACAGCGAGCGCCTCGGCAAGCTGCACTTCTGGGTCACCTTCGTCGGCGTCAACCTGACCTTCTTCCCGCAGCATTTCCTTGGTCTGTCGGGCATGCCGCGTCGTTATGCCGACTACCCGGATGCCTTTGCCGGCTGGAACTTCGTCTCGTCCATCGGGTCGTATATTTCGGGCGTGGCGGTCTTCATCTTCCTTTACGCCATGTACGACGCGATCAAGCGGAAGCAGCTTGCCGGCAACAATCCGTGGGGCGCCGGCGCTACCACGCTGGAATGGTCGCTGTCCTCGCCGCCGCCGTTCCACCAGTGGGAAACCCTGCCGCGGATCAAGTAGGCAAGAGGCGGGGAGCGCCGGAGGCGCGACCGGGAAAAAGCAAGAGGCGGGGAGCGCCGCAAGGCGCGACCCGAGAGCAATAAGAAAGTCAGACCGTAAGCATGGCCTATGTTGACCGCCGCGAGTTGAACGAGGCCGCCAGCGCCGAATTGGCGCTGTCGGGGAGCGTTCGCGACTACGTCCTGCTGCTCAAGCCGCGGGTCATGTCGCTGGTCGTGTTCACGGCCTTCGTCGGCATGGCGATCGCACCCGGTACCGTCAATCCGGTGATCGAGGTTGTCTCGCTCCTTGCCATCGCCATCGGGGCCGGCGCGGCCGGCGCGCTCAACATGTGGTTTGATGCGGACATCGACCGTGTCATGAAGCGGACGCGGGCCCGCCCGTTACCGGCGGGGCGGCTTGCCCGTGGTGACGCACTCGCGCTCGGAGTAACGCTCGCCCTCGGCGCGGTCACCGTCCTCGGCCTTGCCGCCAATCTCCTTGCCGCCGCGCTACTCGCCTTCACGATCGTCTTCTACATCCTCGTTTACACCATGTGGCTCAAGCGCCGCACGCCGCAGAACATTGTTATCGGCGGCATTGCCGGCGCGCTTCCGCCGGTGATCGGATGGGCGGCGGCGACCGGCGGCATCGGCCTCGAGCCGCTGGTGCTTTTCGCCATCATCTTCCTGTGGACGCCGCCGCACTCGTGGGCGCTGGCGCTGTTCCGCAGCGACGACTACGCCCGCGCCGGCGTGCCGATGATGCCGGTGGCCGCCGGCCATCGCTCCACCAAGATCCAGATGCTGGTCTACTCCGTGGCGCTCTGGGTGGTCGGGGTCCTGCCGGCGTTCGTCGGCATGGCGAGCATTGGCTATGGCATTGCCGCGGGCGGCCTCGGCGCCGTGTTTCTCGCGCTCGCCTGGCAGGTGTTCCGCATGGACGAGGCGGACGCGCTGATGAAGCCGGCCCGCCGTCTCTTCACGTTCTCCCTCCTTTACCTGTTCCTGCTGTTCGCGATGCTGCTTGCCGAAGGGCTGGCGGTCTGATGGGCGAGGGCGAACTGGTCATGGCCGACGACGAGCCCCGCCTCCGCGAAGAAGCGCGCCGCCGGCGCGGGCGTTCGGTCGCGATCGCCGTCGTTCTCGGCGTCCTCGTCGCGATCTTCTATGCGATCACGATCGTCAAGCTCGGCTCGCCGCCACCGGTCCAGCCATGACCCCGGCACTGACCCCGAAACCGCGCTCGCGTGCCGGCCTCACTGCCGCACTCTGCGCGGTTTTCGTCGCCGGCATGGTCGGAATGGCCTTCGCCGCGGTGCCCCTCTACAAAATCTTCTGCCAGGTCACCGGCTACGGCGGCACCACCCAGCGCGCCGAGCGCGCCCCCGGAGAAGAGGATTCCCGGGTTGTCACGGTGCGCTTCGACGCCAATACCGGCAACGACCTTGGCTGGAGCTTCCGGCCGGCGCAACGTGACATCAAGGTTCGCGTCGGCGAAGTCGCGGAGGCCACGTTCATCGCCGAAAACCGCGGTGCGAAGACGACCAGCGGCGTCGCCTCGTTCAATGTTTCGCCCGGCGAGGCGGGCTTGTACTTCAACAAGATCTCGTGCTTCTGCTTCACCACGCAGACGCTGGCGGCGGGCGAGAAGCGCGACCTCAAGGTCCAGTTTTTCGTCGACCCGTCGATCGTCAGGGATCACGAAATGGATTCCACGGACACGATCACGCTTTCCTATTCGCTCTATCCCGCTCCCGCGGATGCGGTTCAGGCCAGGCCGGTCGCCGCCGCCACCGCCCGGACGAGCGGTAACGCACTTTGACGTCGGGAGAAGGCAATGGCTGAGGCGCGCACCAAGCATCACGACTACCACCTGGTCGACCCGAGCCCGTGGCCGGCGCTCGGCGCCTTCTCGGCATTCATCCTGGCGCTTGGCGCCATCGCCTACATGCACAACGAGTCGTGGTTGTGGATGCTCCCCGGCGCCATCGGCGTGTTCTACACCATGGGCGTCTGGTGGCGGGACGTCATCAAGGAAGCCCATCAGGGCTTCCACACCCGCGTGGTATCGATCGGCCTCCGCTACGGCATGATCCTTTTCATCGCCTCGGAGGTGATGTTCTTCGTCGCCTGGTTCTGGGCCTTCTTCTCCTCGAGCCTCTTCGTCGGCGACGCCAACGAGGCAGCCCGCTTCGCTTTCACCGGCGGACACTGGCCGCCGAAGGGCATCGAGGTCTTCGATCCCTGGCACTTCCCCCTCCTCAACACTCTGATCCTGCTCACCTCCGGCACCACGGTCACCTGGGCGCACCATGCGCTCCTGCATAACGACCGCCGCGGGCTGATTTGGGGGCTGGCGCTGACCGTGATCCTTGGCCTCACCTTCACGTCGGTACAGGCCTACGAGTATTCGCACGCGCTGTTCTCGTTCGGCGGCAACATCTTCGGCGCCACCTTCTTCATGGCGACCGGCTTCCACGGCTTCCATGTCATCGTCGGGACGATCTTCCTGATCGTCTGTCTGGTGCGGGCCATCCGCGGCGACTTCACGCCCAAGCAGCACTTCGGCTTTGAGGCCGCCGCCTGGTACTGGCACTTCGTCGACGTGGTGTGGCTCTTCCTTTTCTTCTGCATCTACGTTTGGGGCGGCTGGGGCGCAGTGGTCGCGAAATAGCGGCGGAAAGCGCTGGAGTAATTGGAAGACAAGGCCCTCTACCCACCACTTCCGCCATCGCAGACCGGAATGCGCGGGCGTTGCCCGCGCTGTGGTCAGGGGAAGCTGTTCAAGGGCTTCCTCGACCTGCAGCCGCGTTGCGCCGCCTGTGGCCTCGATTTTTCGTTTGCCGATTCGGCCGATGGGCCGGCGGTCTTCATCATGATGATCGTCGGCCTGATCGTGGTTGGCCTGGCGCTCTTCGTGGAATTCACATTTTCGCCGCCGTGGTGGGTGCACGTACTCCTGTGGGTGCCTCTGGTCTTCGGCCTTTCGCTCGGGCTCCTGCGGCCGCTGAAGGGCTGGCTGGTCGCCCAGCAATACCGTCACAACGCGGCGCCCGGCCGCATCGACGCCGGGTGAGCAAAGGCCCGCTGCCTGCGCTTTTCGGAAGTCCTCGCCAGTGACCCCTATCCGCCGCCTGCTTGTCCCCGGCCTTGCCGCGCTGATCGCCCTGGCGATCCTCGTCGGCCTTGGCGTCTGGCAGGTGCAGCGGCTGAAATGGAAGCAGGCGCTGATCGCCCACGTCAGCGCCGAGCTGGCCTCTCCCCCGGTGGCCGCACCCGGCCCGGGTGAATGGCCGGGCCTGGATCTGACCGCCCTCGAATATCGCCCGGTCACGATCCGCGGTCATTTCGATTATAGCGGCGAGGCCTACGTCGTCATGACGCTCACCGAGCCGCATGGACCGGTCGGCGGCGTCGGCTATCTGGTGATGACGCCCCTGGTCAGCGACGATGGCTGGGCGGTCTACGTCAACCGCGGTTTCGTGCCGGCCGCCAGCAAGCATCCCGATACACGGAAGGGCGAGCAGATCGAGGGCGAGACGACCGTCACAGGCCTTTTCCGCGCGCCCCGCGACCGCTCGTTCTACGCGCCGGCCGACAACGTCCAGCGCAACACCTGGTTCTCGCGCGATCCCGCCCTCTTTGCGAAGGCCTACGGTCCGCCGGCCGACAGGGTCGCCCCCTACATCATCGACGCCGTGTACGACCCGAAGCTGCCGGGCAGCCTGCCGCAGGGCGGGGAAACCATCATCGACTTCCCCAACAGCCACCTGCAATACGCCATCACCTGGTTTGGCCTGGCGGCGGCACTGGTCGGGGTGTTCTTCGTCTTCGCGCGGCGGCGGTTGAAGGCAGGGACGGCGGGACGATCGGCCGGCTAGGCGTGCCCGGCCTCGCCCGACAGGCGGCCCGGGTCGACGCCGATCGTGGCCAGCGCCCGCGCATACTTGGCGTCGAGGTCGGCGTCGAAGATGAGGTCCGGCGAGGCCCGGCAGTTGAGCCAGCCATTCGCCTGGATCTCGGTCTCGAGCTGCCCCGGCGCCCAGCCGGCATAGCCGAGCGCCAGCATGGCGTTCTCCGGTCCGTTGCCGACCGCGATGGCCTTGAGGATCTCCAGCGTCGCGGTCAGGCAAACATGGTCGTCTATGGGGAGCGTGGAGTTCTCGAGGAAGTAGTCGGAGGTGTGGAGCACGAAGCCGCGGCCGGTCTCCACCGGGCCGCCGCGATGCACCTGCATCCGGCTGACCGGATCCGGCAGGCGTATCTCCGGTCCTTCCGGGATGATGTCGAGCTGGACGAGGAGGTCGCGGAAGGTGATTTGCGGCGCCGGCTGGTTGATCATGATGCCCATCGCGCCGTCGGCGGAGTGGGCGCAGAGGTACACGACCGTGCGCGAGAAGCGCGTGTCCTGCATTCCCGGCATGGCAATGAGGAAATTGCCGTGGAGAAAATTGCCCTCGGCTTTGGGACGGGCGCGCGTGACCATGGCAAAAACCTAGCACGGCGTCTCGAAAAGAAAAGTCACGGTCAGGCCGCCGTCCGCGCCGACCGCTACACTCCTGTTTCACGAACAAATGAGCGCGTTTCATTCCCCGAACGGGGCGTCGCAGAGTATGTTCCAGCCATGTTTCGCGTCGTCTCCCTCCTCGTCCTCCTCGTCATCGGTTCACTTCCCGCCGGCGCCGCAACCGGCGACTGGGTTGAGGGGAGCAAGGCCCGCGTCCGCCTCCTCGTTTCAGGCGTCGATGCCGGCGGGCGGCTCCAGGCAGGCCTGGAGATCCAGCTCGAACCCGAATGGTCGACCTATTGGCGCAGTCCCGGCGACGCCGGCATTCCGCCGGTGCTCGATTTCAGCGCCTCGCGCAACGCCGGTGCGGTCGACGTCGCCTTCCCGCCGCCGCTTCGCCACGACGATGGCATGACCGTCACCAACGTCTACGAGGGCGATGTCATCCTTCCCCTCACCGCGACGCTTGCCGATCCGCGCGCGCCCGGCGAACTGGTGGTGAAGATGGACATCGGCGTCTGCCAGGAGGTGTGCATCCCCGATCATTTCGAGGCGGCCCTCGCCTTCGACCCCACTGCCATCGACGCCGATGCCGCCGGCCTCCTCAAGGCGGCGCTCGCTTCATTGCCGAAGGCGCCCGCGCCCGGCGCGTTTGCTGTCGACCAGGTGGCGCGCGACGGCGGCACCGACAAGCGCCCGGCGTTTACTGTTTCCGCGACTCTGCCCGATCCGAAGAACGCCTCGGTATTCGTGGAAGGCCCGGTCGACTGGTACGCCGATGTGCCGAGCCTCGTCAGCAGCGACGGCAGCCACGGCGTCTACCGTGTCACCTTCGACCGGCTCACCGCCAAGACCCCGCTCGCCGGCGCCAAACTCCGTGTCACGATCGAGTCGGCGGGCCAGGCGATGGAGCAATGGGTCGGGCTCGACTAATCTCTGAACGCAACTATTTCCGTTTTCCGAACCCCCGAGAACAGAGGAGAGCACGATGATCAAGGTGGGCGACCGGCTGCCGGAAGGATCCTTCCGCATCAAGGGCGACGACGGCACCGTCAAGCAGGTCCCGAGTTCGCATTTCTTTGCGGGTCAGAAAGTCGTGCTGGTCGGCGTGCCCGGTGCCTTCACCTCGACCTGCCACAACTCCCACATCCCGACCTTCGTCGCCAACCTCGATCAGCTCAAGGCGCGCGGCGTCGATCGCGTCGCGGTCCTCGCGGTGAACGATCACCACGTCATGAAGGAATGGGGCAAGGCGCTCGGCGCCGACGGCAAGATCGACTTCCTCGCCGACGGATCGGCCGAGTTCACCAGGGCCATCGGTATGGTCAACGATCTGACTGCAACCGGCATGGGCATCCGCGCCAAGCGCTTCGCCATGATCGTCGACGACGGGGTGGTCAAGACGCTTAACCTGGAGCCGGAAGGCGGCAAGGTCACCAATACCGGCGCCGCCGCGATACTGCAGGCGCTATAGCCGTTCGGTCAGGAGACGCCGGGTTCGGCCGGCGTCTTTTTCTTCGGCTTGAACGGAGCCATGCCTTCGCGCGCCAGTTCGTCGGCACGCTCGTTTCCGGCGGTGCCGGCGTGGCCCTTTACCCAGTGCCAGACGACCTCGTGGCGGCCCGCCAGCGCATCGAGCCGCTGCCAGAGATCGACATTCTTCACCGGCTTCCTGTCGCTGGTCTTCCAGCCGTTCTTCTTCCAGCCCTTGATCCAGCCCATGATGCCGCTGCGCACGTATTGCGAGTCGATATAGAAATCGATCGCCTCCGCGCGCTTGAGGGCCTCCAGCGCGGCGATCGCCGCCATCAGTTCCATGCGGTTGTTGGTGGTCGCGGCCTCGCCGCCCTTCAGCTCCTTCTCGTGCCCGTTCCATTTGAGCACCACGCCCCAGCCGCCCGGGCCGGGGTTGCCGGAGCAGGCGCCGTCGCTCCACACCGCGACGCGCGGTCGCGCGCTCACGGGCCGAGCCCGTAGCCGGCCGCGTCGGTCACGCCACGGTGAAAACGGAGCTTCTTGTAATATTCGATCGGATCCTTGGGCACGACCAGCGCCCCTTCCGGCACCGTCAGCCAGTCATAGAGGCGGGTGAGCAGGAAGCGCAGCGCCGATCCCCGGCAAAGTAGGGGCAGCGCTTCAGATTCGGCGCGGCTGAGCGGTCGCACCCCGGTGTAGCCGGAGAGCAGCGCATGCGACTTGGTGATGTTGAGGGCGCCGTCCGCCTCGAAGCACCACGCGTTGATGCAGATCGCCACGTCGTATGCGAGCATGTCATTGCAGGCGAAGTAGAAATCGATCAGCCCCGACAGGCGGTTGGCGAGAAAGAACACATTGTCCGGGAAAAGGTCGGCGTGGATGACCCCGACCGGCAGATTGTCCGGCCAGCACGCCTCGAGATGATCGAGTTCGCGGACGATGTCGGCGGCAAGCCCGGCGTGGACCTCATCGGCCCGCCCCGCGCAGCCCGTGAAGAGCGGCCGCCAGCCGCCGACCGATAGCGCGTTCCCCCGCGTCAGCGCGAAGCCGTCCCCGGCGATGTGCAGGTGGGCGAGGGCGCGTCCGACCTCGGCGCAATGGTCGGCACGCGGCCGCCGCACCGATACCCCGGTGAGGAAAGTCACGATCGCCGCCGGGCGGCCGGCAAGCCGGCCGAGCGCGTTGCCCTTACGGTCGTGGACCGGCAGCGGGCAGGTTATGCCGCCCCGCGCCAGGTGCTCCATCAGGCCGAGGAAGAACGGCAGGTCCGCCGGATCGACGCGCTTCTCGTAGAGGGTGAGGATGAATTGGCCCCTCGCCGTGGCCAGCAGGTAGTTGGAATTCTCGACGCCTTCCGCGATCCCCTTGACCGAAATGACCGCGCCGAGGTCGTAGCCGGCCATGAAGGCCTCGAATTCGTCGTCGGAGAAGTCGGTGTAGACCGCCAAGAACCTACTCCGCCGCGTCGCGGAGGCCGCGTGGCAGGTTGAACGCCACCGCCTCTTCCGCGGCCGTTACCACCTCGACCTTGACGGCAAAGCGCGCCGCGAAGGCATCGATCACCTCCTCGACCAGGGCTTCGGGCGCCGAAGCGCCGGCGGTGACGCCGAGCTTGCCGATTCCCTCGAAGCGGCGCCAGTCGATCTCGCTCGCCCTCTGCACGAGCACGGCGACCGGGCAGCCCGAGCGCGTCGCTACTTCGACCAGCCGCTGCGAGTTGGACGAGTTGGGCGCGCCCACCACGATCATCGCGTCGACCTGGCCGGCGACGCGCTTCACCGCTTCCTGGCGGTTGGTGGTGGCGTAGCAGATGTCTTCCTTGTGCGGTCCGACGATGCTCGGGAAGCGCTCGGTCAATGCCTTGACGATCGCCGCCGTGTCGTCGACGGAGAGCGTGGTCTGCGTGATCCAGGCGAGGCGGTCCGGGGCGCGCGGCGCCAGTCGACCCACATCGGCCACGGTCTCGACCAGGGTCACCGCCCCGGCCGGCAACTGGCCCATCGTCCCGACGACTTCAGGATGGCCGGCGTGGCCGATGAGGACGATGTCGCGGCCTTTCCGGGAAAGGATTTCAGCCTCGCGGTGGACCTTGGTGACCAGCGGGCAGGTGGCGTCGAGCTGGAAGAGGTTGCGGACCCGCGCCGCCTCGGGGACGGCCTTGGCGACGCCGTGGGCGGAAAAGATCACCGGCTGCTCGGTGTCGGGGATCTCGTCGAGTTCCTCGACGAAAACGGCGCCCTTCGCCTTCAGGCTCTCGACCACATAGCGGTTATGCACGATCTCGTGGCGCACATAGACCGGCGCGCCGAACTTCTGCAGCGCCAGCTCGACGATCTGGATGGCGCGGTCAACGCCGGCGCAGAAGCCGCGCGGCGCGCAGAGCAGGATCGTCAGCGGGGGCAGGGCGGCTTGGTCGCGCATCGCGCCCAATATGGGTGAGGGGCCGGACGGCGGGAATAGAGGCGTGGCCTATCCCCCTGTCAAGCGCGAGCGGCGGAAAGGCTCACGCATCCACCTCTTCCGGCACATCCGTGCGGAACAGGAGCTTGCTCGCCTCGGCCGCGGTCATTGGCTGGCCGTAGAGGAAGCCCTGGACGAATTCGCAGCCGAGTTCCTGTAGTTCGAGGGCGTCGCCTTCCGACTCGGCGCCCTCGGCGACCACATCCATGCCGAGGTCGTGGGCGAGCGAGATGATCGAGCGGAGGATGACGCGGCGGTCGCCGACGCCGGTGCCCCGGACAAACGTCTGGTCGATCTTGATCGTGTCGAACGGGAAGCGCTGCAGGTAGGAGAGCGACGAATAGCCGGTGCCGAAATCGTCGAGCGACAGGCCGGCGCCGAGTTCGCGCACCCGCGCCAGGACCTGGGCGGCGTATTCCGGGTTCTCCATCACCAGGCTTTCGGTGACCTCCAGCTTGAGCGAACCCTTCTGCAGGCTCGAGCGGACGAGCACCGACTTGATGTCGTTGATCAGGTCGTGGCGGAGCAGCTGGCGGCTCGACACGTTGACGCTGGCGAAGAGCGGCGTGTTGCGGCCGAGCCCTTCCTGCCAGTCGGCGAGCTGACGGGCCGTGCGCTCGAGGACGAACAGGCCGAGCGGGATGATCAGGCCGGTGCGCTCCGCCATCGGTATGAAGTCGCCGGGCGGGATGCGCCCGAGCTTCGGATGGTCCCAGCGCACCAGCGCCTCGAAGCCCGCGATCGTCTTGTCGTCGAGGCGCACGATCGGCTGGTAGAGGACCTTGATCTCCTCGCGGCCGAGGGCGCGGCGGAGGTCCGATTCCAGCGTCGCCATGTCGGTTCCGTGCTGGCGGAGCGCCGGCCGGAAGGCCTCGATGCGGTCTCCGCCGAGGCGCTTGGCGTGATACATGCCGATCTCGGCGTCCTTTATCATCTCCTCCGGCTCGACATGCTTTTGGTCATGCATGGCGATACCGATCGAGGCGGTGAGGGATATCTCCTTCTCGCCGAGCGTGATCGGCGCCCTGAGCGTGCGGCGGACCGATTCGGCAAAGGCGGCGACCCGGTCTGGCTGACCCTCCGAGATGAGCAGGAAGGCGAACTGGTCGCCGTTGAGGCGTGTCAGCGTGTCCTGCGGCTTCAGCAGCCGGGTCAGCCGGCGAGAGATGGTGAGCAGGATGGAATCGCCGATGGCGAAGCCGAACCCGTCGTTGACCTGCTTGAAGCGATCGATGTCGAGCATGAACACCGAGGGCCGCGAGGCGCCCTCCGCTTCGGTGCGCGTGACAGCCGAACGCAGGCGGTCGAGGAAGAGTTCGCGGTTGGGCAGGCCGGTCAGGTTGTCGTGCACGGCATCGTGCAGCAGCCGCTCTTCGGCAGTGCGCTCCTCGGTCACGTCGAGGAGTGTCCCGACGCAGCGCATCACCTCGCCGTCGCCGCCGAGCACCGGGCGCGCCCGGAGGTGGAACCAGCGATAATGGCCGTCCTCAGAACGCAGGCGGAAATCCTGGGCGATGCGCCCCTTGCGCTGCTCGACCGCAGTGTCGAGAGTCGCCTTGAAACGGTCGCGGTCGCCCGGATGCAGGATTTCGAGCCAGTCGCGCGCCGGCCCTTCCAGGGCTCCCCGGCGAAGCCCCAGGAGGTCCTCCGCTTCGGGCGCGGCGTAGATGCGGTCGCGCAGCACGTCCCAGTCCCAGACGATATCGCCGGCGCCGACGAGGGCGAGCGCGCGCCGCTCGGTATCGCCGATCACCCCTTGCATGACGACGCCGCCGGCGAAGGCATGCTGCATCACCGTGAAGCCGATAAGCAGGACGATCAGGACGAGCCCGCCAGCGAGCGCCGGCTGGACGACGTCGTTGTTGAGGTGTCCGGCAATGGTGAGGGCGCCGGCCAGCGTCCATACCATCAGCACGATCCACGTCGGGATCAGCATGATAGCGCGGTCGAAGCCATGCGTGGCGAGGTAGACGATCAGTGCGAAGCCGAGAATGGCGGTGAGCACGATCGAGACGCGGGCGATGCCGGCCGCGACCGACGGCTCGATGATGGCGATGCCGAGCAGGACCGTCAGGCCGATCAGCCAGCCGATGGTGAGGTGGCTGTAGCGCACATGCCAGCGGTTGAGGTGCAGGTAGGTGTAGGTGAACACGACCAGCGAGGCGGCGAAGAACACTTCCGCGCCGGCGCGCCATGCCTGGTCGGCGCCGGGGACGATCTCGATGATCCGGTTCCAGAAGCCGAAATCGATGCACAGGTAGATCAGCACCGACCACGCCAGCGCCGCCGTTGCCGGGAACATGGCGGTGCCCTTGACCACGAAGACGATGGTCAGGATCAGCGCCAGCAGGCCGCTGATGCCGAGCACGATGCCGTGGAAGAGCGTGTAGCTGTTGACCGTGTCCTTGTAGCCGTCCGGCTCCCACAGGTAGAGCTGGGGCAGGCGTGCCGTGCTCATTTCGGCGACGAAGGTGACGACGGCGCCGGGGTCGAGGGTGATGCGGAAGACATCCGCCTCCTGGCTGAGCTGGCGGTCGGGCGCGAAGCCCTGGCTCGGCGTGATGTTGTTGATGCGCGATGCGCCGAGGTCCGGCCAGAACAGGCCCGAGCCGGCGAGGCGGAAATGCGGCGCGACCAGCAGCCGGTCGATCTGCTCGTCGCCGGTGTTGGCGAGCGCGAAGACCGCCCATTCGGTTTCGCCGCCCTGGTAGTTCTTCGAGCGCACCTCGATGCGGCGGACGATGCCGTCGCTGCCCGGCGCCGTCGAAACCTGGATGCGGTCGTTGGCCTGGCGGAAGATCTGTACCTTGTGGGTGAGATCGACGGTGCGCCCGTCGAGCGGCACGCTGATTGCCTCGACCGCGCTCGCCGCCATTCCCTGCCAGAGCAGGGCGAGCGCGCCGAACACGATGAAAGCGACCAGGCGGACGAACTTCAAACGACTCTCCAGGGCCAAGCCAGTCGACTCGGTGTTATTTGCGTCGCGCGGGCGAGGCAAGGCCGGTGCGCCGGTTCACCGCCGCGGGTCGTCGCGGGTGAGCCCGTAAAGAAGGTGGTCCTGCCAACGCCCGTCGATGCAAAGGTAGCGCCGGGCGTATCCCTCGCGTTGAAATCCGACCTTTTCGAGGAGCGCGATGGAAGCCCCGTTCCGCGGCAGGCATGCCGCTTCGATGCGGTTGAGGTGGAGGCTGTCGAAGGCGAAGCCGACCACGGCGCGCACCGCCGCGCTCATCAGTCCCTTGCCGGCATAGGGCTGGCCCATCCAGTAGCCGAGCACCGCCGACTGGGTGACGCCGCGCTGCACCTGCGCCAGCGTCAGGCCGCCGAGCAGGGTGTCGCCGTCCGGTGAAAAGACGAAGAACGGGTAGCCCGTGCCGGCCCGTATCTCGCGTTGATAACGCTTGATGCGGCGGCGGAAGGCGATCTTGGTCAGGTCATCCGCCGGCCAGATCGGCTCCCACGGAGCCAGAAAAGCGCGGCTGTCCTCGCGCAGCTTCGCCCATTGCGGGAAATCGGAGAGCGCCGGCGCGCGCAGCATGACGCGCGAGCCGCGGATCGTCGGCGCGGTATTGAGCGTGGAGATGGACCGCAGGAACGCCATGCGTGGCCTCAGGCTCCGACCGTCGCGCCAAAGCGCTCGGCGATCCGGCTCCGGTCCAGCATCCCCTTGACCGGCCCGATGGTGGCGAGGGTCGGTGTGCTCCCCGACAGGATGCGGCCCGCGAGCTTCCGCACCGCGCCCGCCTCGATGGCTTCGATCTTGGCGGACAGCTCCTCGATGGGTATGAGCCTGCCGAAGAGGAGAAGCTGGCGCGCCATCTGGCCGGCGCGCGCCGTCGGGCTTTCCAGCGTCATCAGCAGGCCGGCGCGCAATTGGGCTCGAGCCCGCTTGATTTCCTTGTCGTCGATGTCCTCCGCCGCGCGTTCCAGTTCATCGAGGATGACGGGCATCAGCTTGCCGACGTCCTCCGGACCGGTCGCCGCGTGGACGCCAAAAATGCCGGTGTCCGAGAAGCTCCAGTGGAAGGCGTAGATCGAATAGCAGAGGCCGCGTTTCTCCCGCACTTCCTGGAACAGGCGCGAGGACATGCCGCCGCCGATGACGGAGGCGAGGATCTGCGCCGTGTAGAAATCCTCCGAGGAATAGGGCAACCCCTCGAAGCCGAGCATGATCTGGGTTTCCTGGAGGTCGCGGTCGACGCGCGCGTCGCCGCCGCGATAGGTGGCCCTGGGCGGGGCCGGGCCGTCCTCTGCAGCGAGGTGGCCGAACTTCTCCGCCGCCAGCGCAACGATGCGATCGTGATCTACGGCGCCGGCCGCCGCGATCACCATGGACGGGCCGCGGTAGTGGCGGTCGAGATAGGCGCCGAGCATCGGCGAGGCGGTCGCCTTCACCGTCTCCGGCGTGCCGAGGATGGTGCGGCCGATCGGCTGGCCCGGATAGGCGCTCTCGGCGAAGATGTCGTAGACGCGATCCTCGGGAGCATCGAGCGCGGCGCCGATCTCCTGCAGGATGACATGCTGCTCCCGCGCCAGTTCGTCCGGATCGAACACCGAGTTGCTGAGGATGTCGCTGAGGATGTCGAGGGCGAGCGGCACGTCGTTCTTGAGGATGCGCGCGTAGTAGGAAGTCGTCTCGACGCTGGTTGCCGCATTGACCTCGCCGCCGACGGCCTCGATTTCCTCGGCGATTTCGGCCGCCGTGCGGGTGCGTGTCCCCTTGAAGGCCATGTGTTCGAGGAGATGCGAGAGCCCGTGTTCCTCTTCGCGCTCGGAGCGCGAGCCGGCGCCTACCCACACGCCAAGCGCGGCGCTCTCCAGTTGGTCCATGGCATGGGTGACGACCTGCAGGCCGGATTCCAGACGCGTTACGCGGGCCGTCATTGCACTCACACCTTTTCACGCACGGCGCGGGCGCGCGCCAAAATGAACTCTCCCACTGCCGACTGGTCATTGGCAATGACAGCGAAATCTTCTTTCAGCCCAAGCAGTTGGCCAAAGCCTTCCGGCAGATCGGGATGGCGGCCGGATGCTTTTTCCACGGCGGCCGGGAATTTCGACGGATGCGCCGTCGCCAGCGTCACCATCGGCACGCCCGGGTCGAGATTCGCGGCGGCGACCGCGAGGCCGACTGCCGTGTGCGGATCGGCAAGGAACCCGGTGGCGGCGTAGGTGGTCCGGATCGTTTCCGCGGTCTTCGCCTGGTCCGCCGAACCGGCGGCAAAACCGTCGCGGATCTCCTGCAACGGCGCCGGGTCGATTGTGAACTCTCCCGCCTTGGTCAGTTCGCCCATGAGCCGGCGGACGGCGGCGCTGTCGCGGCCATAGGCCTCGAACAACAGCCGTTCGAAGTTGGAGGAGACCTGGATGTCCATCGATGGCGAGCTCGTCGCCTTCACGCCCCGCGCCCGGTAGGTGCCGGTCCGCAGGGTCTCGGCGAGAATGTCGTTCTCGTTGGTGGCGATTACCAGCCTGGCGACGGGCAGTCCCATGCGGCGTGCGGCATAGCCCGCGAAGATGTCGCCGAAATGGCCGGTCGGCACCGTGAAGCCGATCTTGCGCGCCGGCGCCCCAAGGGCGACCGCAGCGGTGAAGTAATAGACGATCTGCGCGACAATCCGTGCCCAGTTGATCGAGTTGATGCCGGCGAGCGCCAGCCGGTCGCGCAGCACGCGGTCGTTGAACAGGCCCTTCACGATCGCCTGGCAGTCGTCGAACGTGCCCTTGACGGCAAGGGCATGAACGTTGGCGGCGCCGGTCGTGGTCATCTGCCGCTGCTGGATCGGTGAAACCCGTCCCTCGGGAAACAGGATGAAGACATCGGCGTTCTCGCGGCCCGCGAACGCTTCCACGGCGGCCCCGCCGGTGTCGCCGGACGTGGCCCCGATGACCGTGACCCGCGCCTTCCGCCGGGTGAGGACGTGGTCCATCAGCAGCGCCAGCAGCTGCATGGCGAGGTCCTTGAAGGCGAGCGTAGGGCCGTGGAAGAGCTCCAGCACCCACTCGCCCGGCCCAAGCTGGACCAGCGGCGCCACCGCAGGGTGCCGGAACCCCGCATAGGCCTCGCGGCACATGCGGGCCAGATCGTCGTCGGCGATTTCGCCGCCGACGAAGGGCCGGATCACCGCGAAGGCCACTTCGGCGTACGGCTTGCCCGCGAAACCGGCCGTCGTTTCGGCGGAAAGCCGCGGCCATTGCTCCGGAACATAGAGGCCGCCGTCGGCGGCAAGGCCGGCGAGCAGGACGTCGCAGAAGCCAAGCGCCGGCGCCTGACCGCGGGTACTCACATATTTCAAAGAGGCAAAACCTCACCACGCCGGCGAAAGGTCAGCCGGCTTGGTTTGAAAGTAGCCGCCGGCTGCTTCCCCGGCAAGCGCCGCTGATCCGCCATGGTCGCCAAGGCATATGACCGCTGGTATAGAACGGGCCGCCAGCGAGGGAGCGATTCCATGCGGTTTTCGCGCGCCATGAACAAGAACAACAGATGGGTGCGGATCGGGCTGGCGGGCGCCATGGCGCTCGCCCTTGCCGCCTGCACCGGCACCGGCGGCGGTCCTGGACTTTTTGCATCGAGCGCCAGCACCAAGCCGGCGAAGAAGGTCCTCACCGTCGAGGATTTCGTCACCAAATACTGTCCGCCCGTGAATGTCCGCGCCGGCACCGAGGCGCTGACGGTCTATGACCGCGGCCACGAGCAGGACCCGGCCTCGGTCAAATATCAGGGATCGATCACCAAGACGGCGCGCGAGTGCAACCAGACCGGCGACACCATGTCGATCAAGGTCGGCGTCGGCGGCAACGTTGTCGGCGGTCCGAAGGGGGCTCCCGGCGCGCTGACGTTCCCGCTCCGTATCGCGGTGGTCAAGCAGACGAGCACGACCGGCAAGCCGCTCTTCTCGCAATTGTACAAGATGCCGGCGTCGCTTACCGCGCCGGAAATGCGCGGCGGCTACTCCTATGTGCAGACGATAACCTTCCACCTGACGCCCGACGATCGTGACCTGATCGTCTATGTCGGCTTCGACGAGGGAAAAAAGGGTTGAACCGGGCTTCGGCCGGTTGACTGGGCCGTGCCTGCCGGTACAGTCGCTGGCGTACCGGAGCGTCGTCGCGTTCCGGTCTGATTCTAGACGACCGCCGGGAGAGACCGGGCCGACTGGCCCGGCGCCGAAGGAGCAACCGCCCCGGAAACTCTCAGGCAGAAGGACCGGACGGTCGACGACGATCTGGAAAGAAGCCGGCGGCTTACGAGCCGGCTCACCGAAGGAGCAGCCGCGCGGGAAGCGTTCCGAGGAAAAGGTGGGAGCACTATTCCCCCTCGGATAGCCACCGAAGAACGCGCGGGAAATCTCTCAGGTGCTCGGGACAGAGGGGGCGCGGGAACGGCTAGCCGTGGCTCGCGTCAGAATCTGTTCGCCGGGACCTGCATGGCCGAAACCGCCACCACCGCCCTCAAGGAAACGCCGCTCGCCGCCGTGCATCGCGCGCTCGGCGCGCGCATGGTGCCGTTCTCCGGCTACTCCATGCCGGTGCAATACCCCACCGGCATCCTCGCCGAGCACAAGCAGGTGCGCACAGCCGCGGGCCTCTTCGACGTCTCCCATATGGGACCGTCGTTCCTCACCCTGAAGCAGCGCTCCGGCGACGGCGATGCCGATCATGCGGCGGTCGCGGCGATCCTCGAGACGCTCACCCCCGGTGAGATCAAGGGGCTGAAGCCCGGCCAGATCCGCTACACCCTTCTACTGAATGAGAGCGGCGGCATCGTCGACGACCTGATGGTGGCGCGCCCGGCCGACCCGGACTGGTCGGGTACCCTCTACATCGTGGTCAATGCCGGGACGAAGGACGCCGACTTCGCGCTCATCCAGGCCGCCGCCGGCGACCAAGCGGAACTCCGCCGCAGCGACGATTGCGGCCTGCTGGCGCTGCAGGGCCCCGATGCCGCTGCCGTGATGCGGACCATCGCTCCGGCCGCTACCGACGTCGGCTTCATGACCTACGGTTCCTTCGACTGGCAGGGGGGGAAGCTGCTCGTCTCGCGCTCGGGCTATACCGGCGAGGACGGGTTCGAGATTCTGGTTTCGCCGGACCTGACCGTCGCGCTCTGGCAGCGCCTGCTCGAGGACGGGCGGGTCAGGCCGATCGGCCTTGGCGCCCGCGATTCCCTTCGCCTCGAGGCGGGATTGCCGCTCTACGGCCACGACATCGACGCGACGACTTCGCTGGTCGAAGCGGACCTCGGCTTCACGCTCGGCAAGCGCCGCCGTGCCGAAGGCGGCTTCCCCGGGTTCGAGCGCATCCGGCGCGAGCTCGCCGCCGGCCCGGTGCGGAAGCGCGTCGGCCTCGTGCCGGAAGGCAAGGCGCCGGCGCGTGATGGCGCCGCCATCCTCGATGACCTCGGCCGCCGCATCGGCGTCGTCACGTCCGGCGGCTACGGCGCCACCGTCGGCGGGCCGATCGCCATGGGCTACGTCGAGACCGCATTCGCCGCGCCGGGCACCAGGGTTGCCATCGACGTGCGCGGCAAGGCATTGCCCGCCGCCGTCACGGCGCTCCCCTTCGTCCCCCATCGCTATCACCGCAAGCCGGCCTGAGGAGATTTGATGACCACCCGCTACACCCGCGATCACGAATGGATCCGCCTTGACGGCGACACCGCCGTCCTCGGCATCAGCCAGTACGCGCAGGAGCAACTGGGCGATGTCGTCTTTGTCGAACTGCCCGAACCGGGGAAGAAACTCGGCAAGGGCGACGTGGCGGCCGTGGTCGAGTCGGTCAAGGCGGCGAGCGAGGTCTATACGCCCGTCGCTGGAGAAGTTGCGGCGGTGAATACCGCGCTCGCCGACACGCCGGCCATCGTCAACGCCTCGCCGGAAGGCGAGGGCTGGTTCATCAGGCTGAAGCTCGCCGATCCGCGCGACCTCGATGCCCTGATGGATGCCGCGGCCTACGCCGCCTTCGTCGAAACGCTGTGAGGCATCGATGAACAAGATGCGCTTCCTTCCCCATGACGACGGCGACCGGGCCGCGATGCTGCGCAAGATCGGCGTTGCCTCGATCGACGCGCTCTTTGCCGATATTCCGGCCGACAAGCGCCTCGACGGGCTGCTGAACCTGCCCGCGGCGAAAAGCGAAATCGAGGTCGAGCGCATCCT
>JBBQGL010000034.1:0-29264 GCA_038323025.1 Hyphomicrobiales bacterium | reverse complement strand
GTATCGTCGGTCATGGCGGGTGTGGCCGGCTCGATGGGGCGGACAGGGTTGGCTTCAACAACCGAATCCTACGCCATATCAATTGCTTAGACTACATCCGCCATCCCCTCAGACGGGCCATCATGAATAAGACGGGCTAGTGGGCAGCTGCGCGATCAATTTAGGGTAGCATTGTCTGCGAAGGTGCTCGTTTATTCAAGGGTGAGGGCGCAAAGAAGTTGGTGGAGGCTGCGGTCGAGGGCTGGGGGAGGAAGAAGTTGGGCCGCGCAGTGACGGTCCATCGCACGCCGATACCCGCACGGCTTCGCGATAGTTGCACTCCGCACACGTTTGACGGCCGCACATACTTCCCCCACCCGGCAGCGTTGTTGCAGGCGAAACTTGAACACCCGCAACGCGTTACCCGGGCGTTTCCCGATGGACTATGGGACCGGAATCACGCCTATACGAACTGCGCCTTGTCCGCAAAAAATCGACGGTCTAGCGAGCGTGCATCTCATCCAGTGGAGGGACTATGAAGCTACGCATGCCGATCATCGGGATTGCCTTGCTGCTCGCGACGACTGCTTCCGGGATAGCGGGCGATGCCACCGTTTCCGGCCGGGCCACCAGCGCGGCCACGCAACTCGCGTTCAACTACACGCCGGTGCCGCGTACCTTGGCCGAACCGGTCGCACAGGCATGCGATCCCCGCACCGAAATAACCTGCCAAGCCGGCAACCAGACCTGGTGCTGTCCGAAGAACAACCGGTGCATCACCCGCGAAAACGACTCGACCGGCGGCGGGGTTTCCGGCGCCTGCATGCGGTAGGCACGCCCTCCTTCTCCCACCTGTGGGGCGCGGGCACCCGCGCCTCATCCCTCACCACGGTCATTCTCCACGCGGGAGCGACGCGCGGCCACCCTCCCCCTTGCGGGGAGGTCGAACTCTGAGGACGCGACAGCGAACGAAGATTTCGGGAGGGGGTTTCACCCGACCGCCAGTTCGACCCCCTCCCGAAATTCGCTCTGCGAATTTCGACCTCCCCTCAAGGGGGAGGTTGGCGGCGTGCCTCGTCACGTAGCGCCGGGACACGGAGCGCAACTCCGCCCGCGACGGCAACCGTTCGCGACGGTAATGCATGGGGCAAGCCCCTGCGCCGCCTGCGGCCGGGAACATCCACCCGGCAGCGCCGTTCCCTCGCACCACCGCCAAACGGAGCGCGCCCCATGAAATCCCTCACCGGCAAGAAGATACTCATCCTCGCCACCCACGGCTTCGAGCAGTCCGAGCTGGAGGTGCCGCGCGACCGGCTGAAGGCGGCCGGCGCGACCGTCGAGATCGCCTCGCCCGAAGCCGGCGAGATCAAGGGCTGGGAGAAGAAGAACTGGGGCCGCGCGGTCAAGGTCGACCGGGCGCTCGCCGATGTCCGCGTCGCCGACTATGACGCGATCGTGCTCCCCGGCGGGCAGATGAACCCGGATTCGCTCCGCGCCAGCCAACCGGCGCTCGATCTCATCCGCGGCTTCTTCGACGCCGGCAAGGTCGTCGCCGCGGTCTGCCATGCGCCGTGGCTGCTCATCGACACAGGCATCGCCAAAGGCCGCCGCCTCACCGCCTGGCCGACCGTGCGCACGGACCTCAGGAACGCCGGCGCCGAGGTGGTCGACGAGGCGGTCGTCGCCGACAACGGCGTGGTCACCAGCCGCAAACCGGCCGACCTCGAAGCCTTTTCCGAAATGATCGCGGCGGAAATCCTCGAAGGCCGGCACGTCCGCGCCCGCGCCGCGTGAGCGGCGCCGGCCGCCGGAGCACTGCGGAGCGACCCGCCCCCTCTTAGGTCATGCCAAGACAAGCCGAAGGCTTAATCTTGGCACCCAAGCGCCGTCCCGGATTACGCTCCGCTCCATCCGGGCTACATTGGCAGGTGCGTCGCGCGTGGTTCGAGGCCCGCTTCGCGGGCACACCTCACCACGGCGAGGTGGGGCAAGCTCCGAGGTGAGATGCGCCGCCAACCTCCCCCTTGAGGGGAGGTCGAAATCTGAGGGTGCCGCAGGCGAACGAAGATTTCGGGAGGGGGCTGCTCCCGGCACACGATCTGACCCCCCTCCCGAAATTTGCTCGCGCTGCGCTCCGCAAATTTCGACCTCCCCTCAAGGGGGAGGTTGGCCGCGACCTTGCCTGAATGCGGGGATATCCCGGCTCGATATTCCCCCTTTCCCAACCTCCCCTAGACTGCCCCTCATCCCGCTCGGCAAAGGGGCGCGCTCATGAGGCGTCTTGTGCGTGGAACGGGTGTGGCGTCCGCGGCTGCCCTGAGGGGCGTCGGTTGGGATGAAACCCGGCCGAAGGGGTTCGCACCCCCGGTTCCGGCTGGCGCCCGCGAAGTAGCCCGCCGGCACTACGACCGGCTGTGGGTTCTGCCCACCTTAAGGGCGGCGAGCGCAAATGCTGGCCGTACCGGAGAGCGAAAGCGGGAGGCTCGAATAGCGCTACGGCGGGCGCCAGGAGAGCGCCCATATCGGACTACCCGGACTGGCGTTTTCAAGGCGCCCGCCACCCCCTTCGGGCTTCCGAGGGGCAATGACCGAGCATCCATATCACCCGGACGCCATCGCGCCGCGGGAACGGAGAACCGCGTCAGCGCGGGCGGCGGGCGAGCGGCTCCCAGCCGAGCAGGCGCTTCGCCTTGCCGATGCCGAGGAATTCCTCCGTCCAGTCGCCGTTGATGGTGAAGGCCTCGAAGCCGCCGAAGCGTTTTACCAGCGCCAGGTCGATCGCCCGCGCCACGTCCGAAGCTTCGGTCGCGACCAGCGGCAGCGGCGCGGCGGCGAAAGCGGCCTCGCTGCCCGGATGGCAGAGGCGGAGCACGTTGACGCTGACCGGCCAGCGCGCGCACGCCGCCCGGCAGACCTCCTCGCCAAGCCGCTTGCTGAGGCCGTAGGGGTCGTGTGCATCGGGCGGCACATTCTCGTCGCGGAGCGTGCGCGGCGGCGCCTCGAGCGGGTCGTAGATCGACATGCTGCCCGCCACCACCGCGTGGGGCACGCCCGCCTCGTGCGCGGCGCGGAGTGCAAGGTGCAGGCCGGTGACGTTGGCGTCGAAGTGGGCGCGGGCGTTGACCGGGTCGCCCCACGTGCCGCCGTTGCCCATCGCGAAATAAAGGAGCGCGTCCATGCCGGCGAGCGCCGCGCGCACGCCCGCGAAGTCGAGGACGTCGCCCGCGATGAACGAAGCCGTCGGCCCCTGCGGCGGCTTCCGGTCGAAGACATGCAGTACGTGACTGGTCGCGAGGTACGGGCGCACCAGCGACCCGACGAAGCCCGACCCGCCTATGAACAGGAGTTTCATGCTTCGCCCCGCCTGCCAACTCGCCCGAGGGTAGCACGGGCGGCGGCGCGCCATGCGGCGTGCCCGCCGGGTGCCGCTTTCGCCTCAACGTCACTGCGGCTAAGCTGCCCGCCTCCCCCCAAGCCCTCCCCATCAGAGAATCAAGATGACCCTCGCCCCCGATACGAAAGTCGCGCCGCTCGAGCTCGGCCGCGGCAAGACCGTGCTGGAGATCTTTGTCGAGCCGACCTGCCCGTTCTCGAAGCGCGCCTTCGGAAAGCTGACCGACCTCCTCGCGGCGTTGGGCGAGGACCGGCTCACCATCAAGATCCGCTTTCACTCGCAGCCCTGGCACCTCTTCTCCCCGATCGTCATGCGCAGCATCCTGGCGGCGAGCGCCACCAGGGGCGGCAAGGAGACCGCGCTGAAGGCGATGGCCGGCATCTACCAGCACCGCGAGGATTTCGAGTTCACGGACCACTCCCACGGGCCGAACATGGACCGCACCCCGGCCGAGATCGTCAAGGCGATCTCCGACCTCGCCGGCACCGACCTGTCCGAGGCCTTCCGGCTGAAGAGCGTCGACCGCGCCATGCGCTGGCACACCAAATATTCCCGGCAGAACGGCGTCCATGAGTCGCCGAGCTTTGCCGTCGACGGCATGCTCGAGCCGAAGATGAGCAGCGGCCAGTCGGTCGAGGAATGGGCGGAGCTGCTGAAGCCGCACTTCCATTGACCGCAGGCTGGCCTCGAAGCCCTAGCCCCCGGCCCAGTCTCTTCCTCCCGCCCACTGCGGCAACTAGCGCAGGTTGACCCATATCAACGCTGCTCCCCCGCGGCAGTGGTGTTCTTGTCGGTGCAGAATCAAACGGACCGCCTGGGGCAGCGATCCAAACACAAAAGGAAAAGCACCATGGCTTCCATCAAGCACTTCTTCCTCGCCGCCGGGCTGCTCGCAGCTTCAGCCACGCTCGCTTCCGCCGCCACGGTGGTCAACGTCGAGCTGTGGGACAAGGGCGCCGAGATGACTATGCCGACCGACCTCGCCTACGCCACGCCCGGCGCCGACATGTCGAAGGCGACCATGGGCGTAAAGCTGTCGCGGGCGAGCGCGCCCGCCGGCGTCGTCACCTTCAAGGTCACCAATACCTCGAAGGACACGGTCCACGAGATGATCGTGATGTACCTGGCCGATCCGTCAAAGCCTCTCCCGTTCGTCGCCGCCGACAACAAGGTCGACGAGGACAAGGCCGGCGACAAGGGCGAGGTTTCCGAGCTCGACCCGGGCAAGTCGGGATCGCTCAGCGTTAACCTGAAGCCCGGCAAGTACCTGCTCATCTGCAACGTCGTCGGCCATTTCGCCGCCGGCATGTGGGCCGAGTTCGAGGTAACCAAGTAGCCAAGACCACGACCAGGCAAACAAGATCCGCGGGGCGGATGGAGGGGTCGGGCGGACGGGGATATCCGTCCGGCCTCTTTTTTTTCCGAGTCGAGAAGCGCTTCTCGGCTGCGAGCAGAGCCTCGTTGCGACCGGCGCACCTAGCCAATGTTCATCAGCGGATATTCGCGCAGCGGCGGACGCGGCGCGTCGTTTTCAAACGTGATCAGCAGATCGGCCGTGCCAAAGACCTGGTAGACGTACTCAAGCGCCTCGCGCGCCTCATCCAGCCAGTCGTGGTTAAGCAGGTGCAGGTTGAACCGGCACTTTGCCTCCACGCCGAATGTGCGGGCGATTTCAAGCCCGAAGGGGCCAAGACCCTGTGCATCGGTCAGGTGAAACACGCCGCCGAACCACTCGGGATGCTTCAGCCGCATGAAGTCAATTCGCCGCTGCGTCTCCCTTCGCGTCAGCCGGCAGTGCCCTTCGTAACTGAGCGCCATATCTTGACCTGCTGTTTCGCCCGGAGCCTGCCGACTCGTGCTAGTCAGGGCCATGAAACCGCGCACGGTGGCCGACCTCGACACCGAGGTGAAGCACTGGACCGAGGATGTCTCAGACACGTGCTTGCTCGACGTCGTCGCGGCATTGCTGCGGCGCGTGCCGCCCATCGACCGAACGTACGATATTCCCTACATCGCGGGATATTCAAAGAGCGGACGCAGGGTCTTCATCGACCGCCATCTGCCGAAAAGTTTCGTCGACCAGGGCCGGCGTGTTTCCACGGATCGCTTCCTGGCGACGCATGAGATCGTCGAGAAGGCGCTCCTCGACAGGCTCGGACTACACTACCTTCACGCCCACCAGATCGCGCTCCGCATCGAGCAGGCGGCAGTGCGCGCCGCCGGCGTCGACTGGCACAACTACAATGCCTTCACCAAGCAGTATGAAAAGGCCATCGGCGATGAGCGGCTCAGCCGTGTCCCTCGCGACCTGGACCTTACGCCCTACCGCGATGAGGACGAATTCGACCTGCTGAAGCGCATGGCTGTCGCGCGGTGATAGCTGCCGGCTGTCTGCTCGCATTGCCGGGGTCGTGTAACGTCGCGTGATGTCGATTCCGCGAGGTGCCTTTTCTGTCCCCGTCGCAGATCATCGCCCGACTTAAGCGCGCGACAGGTGCCCTTGCGGCGCGCCGGGCCGAGATCCGCCTTGCCGTGCGCGTTGCGGTCGCCGGCGCGGCATCCTTCGCCGCCGCCGGTGTGATCGGGCTGGCGCAGGGATACTGGGCGGTGTTCACCTCGGTAATCGTCATGCAGGCGAGCGTCGGCGGCTCACTTCAGGCGACCATCGACCGAATGATCGGCACGATCGGTGGCGCCGTCATCGGGGCGATTGTTGCAGTGGCTCTGCCCAACGGGGACGCTTTCGCGCAGGGTGCCGCGGTTGCGATTGCCCTCCTGCCCCTCGCCTTCGTGGCCGCGATCGATCCCCGCTTCCGGGTTGCACCGGTTAGGGCAGTTATCGTTCTGCTCAGCCCTACCGGGCAGTCGCTCAGCCCGTTTCTCTTCACCGTCGACCGGGTTATCGAGATCGCCGTCGGCAGCGTGGTTGCACTCGCCGTCTCGCTCCTAGTGCTGCCCGCCCGGGCGCACGGGCTGCTGGCGGAGACAACCGGCAAGCTGCTGGGCCTCCTTGCGGATTTTCTCAGCCTGTTGATCGGCGGGCTGTCGGCCAGTCCGGACCCAAGCGAGGTTCGCCGCCTGCAGGTGGCGACGCGCAGGACATTGAATCGTATGGAAGCGATCGCCGACGAAGCCCGGCGGGAGCGGACGAGCTTCCTCACCGACGATCCCGATCCCGACCCGATCGTGCGCACGTCGCACCGCGTGCGCAACGACCTGATCATGCTCGCCCGCGCTGCCATCACCCCGTTGCCGGGTGAGCTGACGGACGGTCTGAGGCCGACGCTTGACCAGATCGCGATGTCGGGCGCGGCCTTCCTGCGAGACCTCGGGGCGGCTTTCAGAGACAGAACGGCGCCGCCGACGATGGACGGGTTCGAGGCCGCGCTCCGCACCTATCGCGGCGAGATCGACGCCATCCGGCAGGCGGGCACGTTGCGCCCCCTCCCCGCCGACCTGGTCGGCCAGGTTTTCGCTCTGGGCTTTGCCCTCGATCAACTACACCAGAACGCCAGGGACCTCGCCGCCCGGGCCGCCGAATTTGCGCGGGCGCGCGGCGAGCGCAAAACTCCTCAGGCGAGGGTGTAAGCGGTCTTCACGGTTGTGAAGAATTCGGCGGCATAGCGTCCTTGCTCGCGCGGACCATAGCTCGATCCCTTCCGCCCGCCGAACGGCACGTGATAGTCGACGCCGGCGGTCGGCAGGTTGACCATCACCATGCCGGCTTCGGAATTGCGCTTGAAGTGGGTCGCGTATTTCAAGCTGGTCGTGCAGATGCCGGAGGTGAGCCCGAACGGCGTGTCGTTGGCGGCTGCGAGGGCCTCGTCGTAATCCTTGACCTTCATCACGCTCACCACCGGGCCGAAGATTTCTTCCCGGTTGATGCGCATGCTGGCCGTGGTCTCGGTGAACAGCGCCGGCTGCAGGTAGAAGCCGGGCGTCGCGCGATTGAGACGTTCGCCGCCCCAGGCCAAGCGGGCGCCCTCGTCGCGGCCGATCTTGATGTAGCTCTCGTCCTGGTCGAGCTGGCTCTGATCGACCACCGGCCCAACCTGAGTCCCGTCCTTCAGGGCATCGTCGACGACCAGCGTCTTGATGCGCTCGGTGAGCGCGGCCACGAACTTGTCATGGATGCCGGCGGTGACGATTGCGCGAGAAGAGGCAGTGCAACGCTGGCCTGTCTGGAAGAATCCGCCATTCGCGGCGACCTCGACCGCGACCTTGAGATCCGCGTCGTCGAGGACGACCAGCGGGTTCTTGCCGCCCATTTCCAGCTGGAACTTCCGCAGGTGCTCGACCGACCTGGCAGCCACCTTCTTGCCGGTCTGGATCGATCCCGTGAAAGTGATGGCACTGACGTCTGGCGAATTGAGCAACGCCTCGCCCACCACCGATCCGCGTCCCATGACAAGGTTGAGCACACCCTTCGGCAGGCCAGCGCGGATGAGAATGTCGACGATCGTCCAGGTGCATCCAGGCACCAGATCGGCCGGCTTGATCACCACCGTGTTGCCGTAGGCGAGAGCCGGAGCGATCTTCCAGGACGGGATCGCGATCGGAAAATTCCACGGCGTGATGATGCCGACGACGCCGACCGGTTCCCGCGTCATCGACACCTCGATGCCCGGCCTCACGCTCGGCACGGTCTCTCCGGTCAGCCGAAGGCACTCGCCGGCGAAAAACGCGAAGATCTGCCCGGCCCGCACGGTCTCGGCGATACCGTCGGCAAGCGGCTTGCCCTCCTCGCGCGAAAGCAGGCGCCCGATCTCCTGGCGCCGCTTCAGGATCTCGTCGGAGGCGGTCTTCAGGATCTCGTAGCGCTGCTGGATACCCGAGCGCGACCATGCCGGAAACGCCGCCTTTGCCGCGGCGATCGCACGCGTCGCGTCTTCGGCGGTGGCGCGGGCGAAATGCCCCACGATCTCGCTCGTGTTCGACGGATTGATGTCGGGCGCGGCCTCGCCTTCGGTCCACTCACCGGCGATGTAGTTGCGATGCAGTTCTTCCATGACCAAGGCTCCTACAGGGCGCGTACGACGACGCGCTCCTTCTTGCCCACGGCAAGCGGGTTGACAAGCGGCAGCCCGAACTCGGGTGCCGAAATCTCGAATACGTCGCCGGCCTTTGTCTTGATGCCCGCGGCAACCGAGAGCGTGGCGGTACCGAACGTATGAATATGGATATCGCCCGGCCGGCGAAAATAGCTGTACTTGAAATGGTGGGCCTCGAGATTGGCGATGCTGTGCGACATGTTGGCTTCGCCGGTGAGGAAGGGCTGCTCGAAGATCGTCTGCTTGCCGCGACGGATACGCGATGTGCCGCGCACATCCTGAGGAAGGTCGCCGATCAGAATCTCCGGACCGAATGAACAGGGGCGCAGCTTCGAATGCGCCAGCCAGAGGTAATTCTGCCGTTCCACGACGTGATCGGAGAACTCGTTGAGGAGCACGAACCCGACCCGCCAGGGCGTTCCGTCGGGCCCGACCACATAGACGCCGGCCACCTCGGGCTCCTCGCCCGCATCTTCGGCAAACGCCGGCGACACCAGCGGATCCCCGGGCGCAGCGACGAAAGACCCGTCGCCCTTGTAAAACCATTCCGGCTGGACCCCGGTCTTGCCGCGCCTGGGTTTGCCGCCCTCGAGGCCCATGCGGAACATCTTCATGGAATCGGTGAGGGTCTCGACCGCGACATCGCTCACCTTGGCGTGCATGGCATCGCGCGTCGCCGCCGATCCGAGATGGCTGAGGCCCGTGCCGGTGACCAGCAGGTGCGCCGCGTCAGGGTGCTCGATGGGCGATACCACGCGCCCGGCGGCCAGAAGGGTCGCCGGAACAGCCCTGCCGACGCGCCCCGCCTTCTTCACCGTTTCTGCGATCGACTGACCGCGCTTGATCGCGGCTAGCGCGAGCTCATAGGTGGACTGATACCCCCCGACGACCCACGACTCGTCGCCTTCGGTGGCAATGACCTGGCGCTTCGACCGCCCCGTCCTCGTTTGCATCAGTCGCATGGCGCTTCCCCGTTTGTCGCAAAGTTCTTTGTTTTTGGCTGTCCGCCATCGGGCGTCAAGGCATGCCGGCCCTTCAGCCGCCCTCTTCGCGTTCCCGCCGCGTCACCCAGATGGCGTCAAATACGTTGCCCTTGGAATTGCGCAACAGCTTGCGCATCGCGAGGAAAGCCTCCTCGCCCTGGCGCAAGCGAATGGCGTCGTAGATCGCCCGGTGCTGAAGCACGGCGTCCTCCGCCATCACGGTCCTCCAGCCGAGGGAGAACGTAATCTCCAGCGTCGACCGGATGAGGGCGCCGACGGAGCGCAGCATCGGGTTATGCGAGGCCTCGAGGATGGCGATGTGGAAGTCGAGGTCAGCCTTGATCTGTGCGGGGCTGCCGCGCGGCTCGTTCTGAATGCCATCCATGGCGACTCCGATCGCCGCCAATTCTTCGGCCGTCCCGCGTTCTGCCGCTCGCGAGGCTGCGGCTGGCTCGATGATCTCACGCATCTCGAACAGCGAATGGATGAAATCCTCCGTCGGCTTCTGGTCGATCTGCCAGCGGAGAACGTCGGAATCGAGCATGTTCCAGTCGGAAGTCGGGCGCACCCGCGTGCCGATCTTCGGCCGCGAGACGGTCAGACCCTTCGCCGAAAGAAGGCGCACGGCCTCGCGTACCGCCGTTCGCGACACGCCGAATTCCTCCTGGATGCGAGGTTCGGTCGGAAGCGTTTCGCCGGGCGGATATTCGCCGGCAACAATGCGGCGACCGATCGCCCCGGCGACCATCTCGGAAAGGCTGCCCTGACGAGCGCGGGGAGGCAGGCTCAAGCTCTGATGACTCTCTTCGACAAGGCCAATATCGCCGCGCGCACCGTGTTGGTCGGACGAAACACTCAAGAAATCGCCGCCAACCGCTAAGGTCTCACTCCCGGCGCGGATATATCATATTATATAGCGCTGAATAGGAGCCGGTGCATCGGTCAAACTTGGGTTTGCCGCCGGATCGGGATTCGTCCTACATACCTGACCATCGCTGCCGTCCCCGGCAGGTCGACGCGTCATGATCCCCGATGCCAGCGTCGGCGCAAATTCCAAGAACGGGAACAGGGACTGGAAAAATGGCACAGAAGAAAGTGCGGCTGAGGTCGAGGCAATGGTTCGACAACCCCGAAAATCCGGGGATGACAGCGCTCTATCTCGAACGTTACCTCAACTACGGTCTCACCCGCGAAGAGCTTCAGTCGGGCAAGCCGATCATCGGCATTGCCCAGACCGGCTCGGACCTGTCTCCCTGCAACCGGCATCACCTCGAACTCGCCCATCGCGTCCGCGAAGGCATCCGCACGGCTGGCGGCATCGCCTTCGAGTTTCCGGTCCACCCCATCCAGGAGACCGGCAAGCGCCCGACTGCGGCTCTCGACCGCAATCTCGCCTACCTCGGCCTGGTGGAAATCCTCTACGGCTACCCGCTCGACGGCGTGGTGCTCACTACCGGCTGCGACAAGACCACGCCCGCCTGCATCATGGCGGCGGCGACGGTCAACCTCCCGGCGATCGTCCTCTCGGGGGGGCCGATGCTGAACGGCTGGTACAACGGCGAGCGCAGCGGCTCCGGCACCGTGGTGTGGAAGGCGCGCGAGCAGATGGCCGCGGGCAAGATCGACGAGAAGGAATTCATCGAGATCGTCGCCTCGTCGGCACCCTCGGTCGGCCACTGCAACACCATGGGCACGGCCTCCACGATGAACTCGATCGCCGAAGCGCTTGGCATGAGCCTGCCCGGCTGCGCGGCGATTCCGGCGCCCTACCGCGAGCGCGGCCAGATTGCCTATGAGACCGGGATACGCGCCGTCGAGATGGTCTACGAAGACCTGAAGCCCTCCGACATCCTCACCCGTGAGGCGTTCGAGAACGCCATTATCGTCAACTCGGCCATTGGCGGCTCGACCAATGCCCCGATCCACGTCAACGCGATCGCCCGCCATGTCGGCGTGCCGCTCGACATTGAGGACTGGGAAACCATCGGCCTGAAGGTCCCTCTCCTGGTCAATCTGCAGCCCGCCGGCAAGTATCTCGGCGAGGAATACCATCGCGCCGGCGGTGTGCCGGCCGTGGTCAACGAGTTGATGAAGCACGGCCTCATCCGCGAGAAGGCCATGACGGTGAACGGCAAGACCATCGGCGAGAATTGCCGCGGACACGAGTCGACGGACGCCGACGTGATCATGCCCTACGACCATCCGCTCGTCGCGGACGCCGGCTTCATCGTGCTGCGCGGCAACCTCTTCGATTCGGCGGTCATGAAGACGAGCGTGATTTCGAAGGAATTCCGCGACCGCTACCTGTCGAACCCGAAGAGCCCGGGGGCATTCGAGGGACGCGCCGTCGTCTTCGAGGGGCCCGAGGACTACCACCACCGCATCGATGACCCGAGCCTGAAGCTCGACGAGAATTCGATGCTGTTCATCCGCGGCACCGGACCGATCGGCTATCCGGGCGGCGCCGAGGTGGTCAACATGCAGCCGCCGGCCTACCTCATCAAGCGGGGCATTCTCTCCCTGCCCTGTATCGGCGACGGCCGCCAGTCGGGCACCTCGGGCTCGCCGTCCATCCTGAACGCATCGCCGGAAGCGGCGGCCGGCGGCGGCCTCTCGATCCTGAAGACCGGGGACCCGGTCCGCATCGATCTCAACAAGGGGGAGGCGAACATCCTGATCTCGGCCGACGAGATCGCAAAACGCCGCGCCGATCTTGCCTCGCATGGCGGCTTCCCGATTCCGAAAAGCCAGACGCCATGGCAGGAGATCCAGCGCAGCATGGTGGACCAGTTCTCCGAGGGCATGGTCCTCAAGCCGGCGGTCAAATACCACGACGTCGCCCACACCATGGGCATCCCGCGCGACAACCATTGAACCGCTAAAAACAAGGCCCGGCCGTTGCCGGCCTTGTTTGCGCTTTCCTCCCGCTGTGGCGGTTTAGCGCGACAAGATCGGCAAGCCTCTTCACGTTGGAAACCATCATGTATCTCAGGTCCTCGCTCGCCGCCTTCGCCTTCGCTGCCATGCTTTCACCGGCACTCGCTGATGATCAGGTGACCGACTGCGACCGCCTGGCGGCGAGCACCAGCGACCTCGATCGCAAGGCTCCCGGCGTTTCATTCGACAAGCTCGACGGCAAGGCCGCGGAGGCCGCGTGCCGCGCGGCGATCGCCGACTCCGCCGATGTACCGCGCTTCATGTTCCAGCTCGGACGGGCGCTCGACCGTCAGGATCGCTTCGACCAGGCAAAGGCCGCGTATCAGGCGGCATTCGAGGAAGGCTACGCCCCCGCCTTTCACGCCTACGGCAAGCTATTCGAACTCGGTCTGGGCAGCGACGTCGATTATGCCAAGGCAGCCGAGTACTACCAGAAGGCGCTCGACGCCGGCATGAAGTTCGCCGCCGGCGACATCGGCTACCTCCATGAGGAAGGACTGGGGTTCCCGAAGGACACCGCCGCCGCGGCGCCGCTCTACCGCGTGGCTGCCGAAGCCGGCGATGGCTGGTCCCAGGTCCATCTCGGATTTCTCTACGAGAGCGGCAATGGCGTGCCGAAGGATCTGGGCGAAGCGGTGAAATGGTACCGGGCTGCTGCCGAACAGGGCGAAGCGGTCGGGCAGTTCGATCTCGCCCTGCTCTACGAAGACGGCAAGGGCGTGCCGAGGGACATCAATGAGGCTGCGCGGCTTCTCAAACTAGCCGAGGCCCAGGACAACGGCCTCGCGGCGCGCGAGCTGGCGCGTTTCTACCGGTACGGAATGGGCGTGACGAAGGACAATTCCGAAGCGGAGCGGCTGTGGCGAAAAGCGATCGACAAAGGCGAGGAGGAAACGATCTGGGAAGCCCAGAATGAACTCGCCTTCATGCTGGCGGCCGATCATCGGAATCTCGACGAAGCGGCCGACCTTATCGGCAAGGCCCTCGCCAAGGCACCGCACGATCACGCCGACTATCCCGCCGCTCTCGATACCTCCGCCCTGATCCTGCAATTGCAGGGCAAGAACGATGAGGCCCTGAGGACGCAGCTTCAGGCCATCGCCCTGCAGGCCGACTTCGCCCCGTTTCACGACCGCTTGGGCGATATTTACGCGGCCCTCGGCCAGAAGGACCTGGCGACGACGGAGTGGAAGAAGGCGCTGGACCTCCCGGCTCCGGACGCTACGCGCAATCCGGAATGGAGCCGCGACGCCGTTTCGGCGAAACTGAAGCAGGGGTGAGCCAGGGCGACCTGCCCTCGCCCGGCGGGCTCAGTGGGTGCGCACCCACTCGCGCGCGGCGCGCTGGGCCTCGGCGATGTCGGCGGTCGACATCTCGCGCGCGATATCCTGGCGATGCGAGGCTGCCTCGCGGTTGCCGTTGATCGCCGCGAGGTTGAACCACTTGTGCGCCTCGACGAGGTCGACCTCGCCGTCGCGCCCGGTGGCGTAGTGGATGCCGAGTTCGAAATAGCTCTCGGCGGTCGGCTGCATCCCGGCCAGCGGCGCCATTTCGGCGCCCGACATTTCAAACCTTGCCATGACTGTCCCCGTCCGTTGGTCGTTTTCTTGGACGAGCAGATTGTCCCCTCTGCGCGTCCGTTGACCTCTGGAGTTTTGACCGGCAGGCCTGAAAAGCTGCTTAAGGATCGACGTTAATTTCCTTCAAACTTGAATGGAACGAATGGTTAACCACGATAGACTCAAGTGGCGGCATTCCGCGCCGGATCGGGGGATCGTCGTTAATCGCGTGAGCCCGGCGGAAACCAGGCGGTAACCAGTTCCGCCTTTGACGCCGGGTCAGATGCCGAGCTTCGCTTTCAGCGCTGCGTTGACGGCTTGGGGATTGGCCTTGCCGCCGGAGGCCTTCATCACCTGGCCGACGAACCAGCCGAGCATCGCCGGCTTTTCCCGCGCCTGCGCCGCCTTGTCAGGGTTGGCGGCGACGATGTCCGCAACGATCCTGTCGATGGCGCCGGTGTCGGTGACTTGTCTGAGGCCGCGCTTCTCGACGATCTCGCGCGGTTCGCCGCCCTCGCTCCAGACCACTTCGAACAGATCCTTGGCGATCTTGCCGGAGATGGTGTTGTTGTCGATCAGGTCGATGATTGCGCCAAGCTGTGCCGGGGAAATCGGGCTGTCACCAATCGCGTGGCCCTCGCGGTTGAGGCGGCCGGCCAGTTCGTTGATCACCCAGTTGGCGGCGAGCTTCGCGTCCCGGCCGGAGGCCACGGTCTCGAAGTAGTCCGCCACTTCCTTCTCGGCAACCAGCACGCCGGCGTCGTAGGCGCCGAGAGCGAAGGCCGAGACGAAACGGGCCTTTCTGGCGTCCGGCAATTCCGGCAGCCTCGCTGCAAGTTCGTCGATCCACGCCTGATTCAGTTCGAGCGGAAGCAGATCGGGATCGGGGAAATAGCGATAGTCGTGCGCCTCCTCCTTGGAGCGCATCGGGCGGGTCTCGCCCTTGCCGGGATCGAACAGTCGCGTCTGCTGCTCGATCGCGCCGCCGTCTTCGAGTACCGCGACCTGGCGGCGCGCCTCATAGTCGATCGCCTGGCCGACGAAGCGAATGGAATTGACGTTCTTGATCTCGCACCGGGTACCGAGCGGTTCGCCCGGACGCCGCACGGAGACGTTGACGTCGGCGCGCAGGCTCCCCTTTTCCATGTCGCCGTCGCAGGTGCCGAGATAGCGGAGGATGCTGCGCAGCTTCGCCAGATAGGCCTTGGCCTCCTCGGACGAGCGGATATCCGGCTTTGAGACGATCTCCATTAGCGCGACGCCGGAGCGATTGAGATCGACATAGCTCATGGTCGCGTGCTGGTCGTGCAGCGATTTGCCGGCATCCTGCTCGAGGTGCAGTCGCTCAATGCCGACCGAAGTCGTTTCGCCATCCGGCAGGTCGACGGCAACGGCGCCCTCGCCGACGATCGGCTGCTGGTACTGCGAAATCTGGTAGCCCTGCGGCAGATCGGGATAGAAATAGTTCTTCCGGTCGAAGACGCTGCGCCGGTTGATCTTCGCCTTCAGCCCCAAACCGGTGCGCACGGCCTGCGCGACGCATTCCATGTTGATGACGGGGAGCATGCCTGGCATCGCCGCGTCGACCAGGCTGACGTGATCGTTCGGCGCCCCGCCGAATTCGGTCGACGCACCGGAGAAGAGCTTCGCCCGCGATGTGACCTGGGCGTGCACCTCCATGCCGACGACGATCTCCCAGTCACCGGTCGCGCCCTTGATCCGCTGCGGCCTTCCCGCGGGTGCCATGCTCAGAGTCCGCCTTCCGTCAACAGCGCCGCCGCGATCTGGTCCCACTCCTCGCCGAGCGGCCCCTTTGCCGGCGGCTTGCCGGCGCGCCGATACCAGTAGCCGGCATTGCTCTCGTCGCCTTCGACGCGATGGAGGTGGGCATGGACCCACGCCGCGGCATCGCTCTCCTCGTCCATGACCAGCTTGTGGGCCTTGTCCCAATCGCCCTTGGCCGCGTGCCAGAGCGCGGCCAGCGGGCCGCTCGCTCCCGTCGGTGGCCCCGGTAAGGCGCGGAATGTGAGGTGGTCCAAGGGCTATTCTCTTAGAGTCGTTGTGGCTTCGGCCCGGTCGGCATGGTTCGGAGACACGGCAATCTGGCCGGCCTAGTGCCCGTGCGCAAGCACGGCGTCGAGGAATGCCACGGCGTCGTCGCGCCAGATATGCACCCCCTCACGGCCAAAGATCAGGTGGCCCGGTGCAACGTCTGATAGATTCTGGCCGGGCGTAAACGCAGGGTAAATCTTGAGTTTGTGCGCCACGCCGGTCTTGTCCATCGCGGAGGAAACCGACGTTATTGCTTCCGTCGTCGCATCGTTCTCCGAATCCATGAAGAACACGGGAATCTTCACAAGTGCAGCGGCCGATTTCAGCGCCTTCCGCAGAGCCGGGTCGTGTTTCCAGCTCAAAGCGCCGCCAGCCTGATCGATGGCGACGCGGAAGGAATTGTTAGCGCGCGAGATGGCAAACAATGTGACGATGCCGCCAAGCGACCAACCCATTATGCCGAGCCGACTACGGTCCACGTAGTCGAGCGTCCCAGCGTAGTCGACCGCCGCGACTACATCATCCGTTTCAGTTTCCAGTTCCTTGACGAGATCGCCCTTGGCAACTTCTCCGCCGGACTTGCCATAGCCTCGCCGCTCGCTGACCAAAACCGCATAGCCGGCGCTCTTCAGAAATTCACCGGCAAAGGCAAAGGGAACTTCCGCCCGTTCCTGTCCGGCGCGCGATCCGTGGTTGTACACAATGAGCGGAAAAGGACCTGGTCCTTCAGGGCGATACAGGTAAGCCTCGATGTTAAGATTCCCGCTTTTGTAGAATACCGTCTCATAGATTGTAGGCGCAGCAAGTGCTGCCTGAAGGGGCAAGCGTGTACCCACGGCCAAGCCCACGCTACCCGCGATAAACTGGCGACGGTTCATCTTCCGCGCCTCCGATCGTGGCTACCGCCTCGCCGATCGTGCGATCCTACCGGGCGCGCGGGCCTTCGGATGGACTGGGGTCCTTGACAAATTGCCGCACGCAAGGCGACGCGAGCTACCACCAGGGCTCCGGTGAGAAGTGACCCGCGGCATCTTCGATCACTTGGCCGGTACGGAAAAGCATCTCTTCGCCGAACGCCTTGCCGATCAGCTGGAGGCCGAGCGGCAGGCCGTCGGCGGTCGCGCCGGCCGGGACCGCTATCCCGGGCAGGCCTGCCATGTTGACCGTCACCGTGAAGACGTCGTTCAGGTACATCTCTATCGGCGAGGCCAGTGACATCGCCTCGAGCCCGAATGCGGCAGACGGGGTAGCGGGCGTGAGGATGGCGTCGATGCCGTTCGCGAAGACATTCTCGAAGTCGCGCTTGATCAGCGTCCGCACCTTCTGCGCCCGCAGATAATAGGCATCGTAATAGCCGGCCGAGAGGACGTAGGTGCCGATCAGAATGCGGCGCTTGACCTCCTTGCCAAACCCGGCGGCGCGCGTCTTTTCGTACATGTCGATGATGTCGTCGCCATCAATGCGCAGGCCGTAGCGCACGCCGTCGTAGCGCGCGAGATTGGACGAGGCTTCGGCCGGCGCAACTATATAGTAAGCCGGCAAAGCATATTTCGTATGCGGCAGGGAAATGTCGACCATCTCGGCGCCGGCGGCTTGCAGCCAGCGCTGCCCCTGCTGCCAGAGTCCCTCGATCGCCGGCGGCATCCCGTCGACGCGGTATTCCTTCGGGATGCCGATGCGGAGGCCCTTCACACCCTGCCCGATAGCCGCCTCGTAGTCCGGAACCGGAAGGTCGGCCGAGGTCGTGTCGAGCGGATCGGCACTGGCCATCGAGCTGAGCAGAATGGCGGCGTCGCGGACGGTCCGCGCTATCGGGCCTGCCTGATCGAGCGACGAGGCGAAGGCGACGATACCCCGGCGCGAGCAGCGGCCGTAGGTTGGCTTGATCCCGACGGTCGCGGTGAAGGCCGCCGGCTGCCGGATGGAGCCGCCGGTGTCGGTCGCGGTCGCGCCGGCACACAGGCGCGCGGCGACTGCCGCCGCCGACCCGCCGGACGAGCCGCCCGGAACCAGCGGCGCATTCGACCCGCGCGCGCGCCACGGGTTGACCACGGGGCCGTAGCAGGAGGTCTCGTTGGACGAGCCCATGGCGAACTCGTCCATGTTGAGCTTGCCAAGCATGACTGCCCCGTCGGCCCAGAGATTGGCGGTGACCGTGGACTCGTATGTCGGGCGGAAGCCGTCGAGGATGTGGCTTCCGGCCTGGCTGTGCACCCCCTCGGTGCAGAAAAGATCCTTGATGCCGAGGGGCACGCCTTCCAGAGCGCGTGCCTCCCCCCGTCCGATGCGCCGGTCCGATTCCGCCGCCATGGCCAGTGCCTTGTCCGGCGTCTCGGCCACATAGGCGTTGAGGCTGCGTGCCTTCTCCATGTTGGCGAGATAGGCGCGGGTCAGTTCGGTCGCCGAGAACCGCTTCGCCCGCAAGCCGTCGCGGATCTGCGCGATGGTAAGTTCGGTGAGATTGCTCATCGGGGATTAGTCCCGGAGCATCTGGCGGCCGGCCGGCTCATCTATTCGACCACCTTCGGCACGACAAAGAAGTTGCCCTCGCGCGCCGGCGCGTTGGCGAGAATCCGTTCGGCATCGCCGCCTTCCGTAACCATGTCGGCGCGATGCTTCATGCTCATATCGACAACCGAGGTCATCGGCTCGACCCCCGCGACGTCGACTTCGGCCAGCTGTTCGACGAAACCGAGGATCGTGTTGAGCTCGCCCCTCAGCGCCTCGGCCTTGGCGTCGCTGACGGCGATCCGGGCGAGGCGCGCGACGCGCTTCACGGTGGCAGCATCGACCGACATTCGGCGTGATCTCTCTCTCAAACGGCCAACAGGAGCGCGGACGCCCGTGCGCCTATAGCAGATTCAGCGTTTCTCGCGGAAGCCGCGGCTATCCGTCGATGGCCGCGCGCACCTTGGCGGCAAGCTGCTCGATGGTGAAAGGCTTGGCGAGGAAGTTCACGCCCGGATCGAGAATGCCGTTGTGCACGACCGCGTTCCGCGTGAAGCCGGTGGTATAGAGGACCTTGAGATCCGGACGCATGTTAAGCGCCGCCTCGGCGAGCGCCCGACCGCTCATCTCGGGCATGACGATGTCGGTGAAAAGCAGGACCGTCTCCGGGTGCCGGGGTAGCAATTCCAGCGCCATCTTCGCGCTCTCGGCGACGATCACCTGGTAGCCGATTTCACGAAGCGCATCATGGGAAAGCGCCCGCACGCGGTCCTCGTCCTCGACGAGGAGGATCACCTCGGACGGCTTTCCTACGGGAAGCTTTGCCTTTGCTTCGCCGGTCCGCGTCTTTGTCGCATCGCCGGCGAAATAGCGCGGCAGGTAAAGTTTCACCGCGGTCCCCTGCCCCACTTCGCTGTATATCTTGATGTGGCCGTTGGACTGCTTGACGAAGCCATACACCTGGCTGAGTCCAAGCCCGGTCCCTTTGCCTACTCCCTTGGTCGTGAAGAACGGATCGAAAGCCTTGGCGACGACCTCCGGGCTCATGCCGACGCCGGTGTCGGTCACAGCGACCAGGACGTATTGGCCGGCGGCGGTTCCGGGATTCTGCGACGCGTATTCCTCGTCGAGATGGCTGTTGGAGGTTTCGATCGTGATGCGCCCGCCATCCGGCATCGCATCGCGCGCATTGACGGCGAGATTGATGATGGAGTTCTCAAGCTGGTTAGCATCGACGTGAATCCGCCACAGGCCGCCGGCGAGGACAGTCTCCAGTTGAATGGCCTCGCCGAGCGTGCGGCGAAGCAGTTCCGACATGTCGGACACCATCTTGTTGACGTCGACCGTCTCCGGTGCAAGGGGCTGCTGGCGGGCGAATGCGAGCAGCCGCTTGGTGAGATTTGCAGCGCGGTTTCCGGCTTCTGAAGCCGCCTCAAGATATTTCGTGATCTGCGTATCACCGCTTTTCAGGCGCCTTTCCGCAAGACCCAAGGCAGAAAGGATCACGGCGAGCATATTGTTGAAGTCGTGCGCCAATCCGCCGGTGAGCTGACCGATCGCCTCGATCTTCTGCATCTGACGCATCTGATCTTCGGCGGCGCGCCGCGATTCGATTTCCGATGTGAGCTTCTGGTTGGTAAGTTCCAGCACGCGGCTGTGCCCTTCCAGGTCGAGGGCATGCCGCTCGACGATGAGGCGCTGCCGGCGCTTTTCGGCGAACGCAAGCCAGGCAAGAAGGATGGCGAGCGCCGCTGCAGCCACAACCCCGATGAGAAGGCGCGTGCTGGCCGACTGGACCGCGGCACCCGCGTCCGCCAGAGCAGCCGCCTGACGATCGCGCATGCGCGCCACGATCACGCGGATCTGATCCATGACCGCAACGCCAAGGCCTTCCTTGATCTGAGCCGCGACCTCCGCGTTGTTGCCTGCCGTCGCGAGGTCGAGTCCCTCCTTAAGGTTGGCGAGCTTCTGGGGGATCAGCGCCTTGATGGCGCTAAAATCCTGCTGCTGATCGGGACGACCCGCCAAGGCGTCCTCTACCCCCTTGACGCGGTCTGGGAGATTGTCGACCGCGTCGTGATATGGCTTCAGGTATCTCTCGTCACGGGCGATCAGGAAGCCGCGCTGGCCGATCTCTGCATCCTGCAGAGCCGAGAAGAGAAGGCCAATTCGGGCGCTCGCCCTGAACAGGTTGGCCTGCTCCGCGGCGTTCCGCTCCATCTCGATGGTGAACGTCGCGACCAGCGCGACGATCGCGAGAAGCAGCGCGAATCCGAGGCTCAGGTAGACGGTGGGGCTTCTCTTCACAGGTACCCAAACTCTTGAATTGTCAGGGTTTTAAACATGCCACTCGGCAGATACAAGAAGCTATTTTGATTGGCATTTTCGGCGATGCGGTGCCATCGGCTTGAAGCGCCTAGATAATGCCGAATCTGCGATAGACTAGCCGAACAGGGCTAAACGGACCTGTCCATGCCCACACCATCCGAGCACGCCCCACCGGGTTTCTGCCGCGACTGCCTCGCCGTCGTCCCGGCGCACGCCGCGCGTTGCCCGGCCTGCGGTAGCCCGCGCCTGGTCAGGCACGCCGAGATTGCGGACCTCTCCATAGCCCATCTCGATTGTGATGCCTTTTACGCTGCCATCGAGAAGCGCGACGACCCTTCTCTTGCCGACAAACCGGTCATCGTGGGCGGCGGCAAGCGCGGGGTCGTGGCGACCGCCTGCTATATCGCCCGCATCCGCGGCGTGCGATCCGCGATGCCCATGTTCCAGGCGCTGAAGGCTTGTCCCGATGCCGTGGTTGTCCGGCCGAACATGGAGAAATACGTCGCGGTCGGCCGCGAGGTCCGCCGGCTGATGCTCGAGCTGACCCCGCTGGTCGAACCGCTTTCGATCGACGAGGCATTCATGGATCTCTCGGGCACCGAGAAGCTCCACCATGCCCCACCGGCCATATCGCTCGGCCGGCTGGCCCGGCGGGTTGAGAACGAACTCGGCATCACGGTGTCGATCGGGCTTTCGTTCAACAAGTTCCTCGCCAAGATCGCCTCCGACCTCGAGAAGCCGCGTGGCTTTTCGGTCATCGGAAAGGCGGAGGCCCTGGCCTTTCTGGCGGAGAAGCCGGTCTCGCTGATCTTCGGCGTCGGCAAAGCGATGCAGGCACGGCTCGCCGCCGATGGAATCCGCACCATCGGCGCGTTGCAGCGGATGGGCGAAGCCGACCTCGGCAAGCGGTACGGCAGCATGGGCCTTCGCCTCTACCGGCTTGCGCGGGCCGACGATACCCGGAAGGTCTCACCTCACGGGGAGGCCAAGAGCGTCAGCGCCGAAACTACGTTTGACGGCGATATCGCCGATCCCGCCGCGCTCAGGGCAATTCTCAGGGCGCTCGCGGAGAAGGTCTCGCGCCGGCTGAAGAAGGCAGGTCTTGCCGGTCGCACCCTGACCCTCAAGCTGAAGACCGCCGATTTCCGGACGCGGACGCGCAGCCGACAGCTGGCCGACGCGACGCGGCTTGCCGATCGCATCTTTCGCGAGGGTGAGGATCTGCTCGCGCGCGAGACCGACGGAACCTTCTTCCGTCTGCTCGGCATCGGCATTTCCGACTTCACCGACCCGCAACTCGCCGACCCGATCGATCTTGTCGACACGGGTGCCGGGAAGCGCGCTGCCGCGGAAGCGGCGATCGACCTGATCCGCGCCAGGTACGGGTCGGAGGCGGTTGAGCTCGGATTGGTCTTCGAGCGAGGCGGAAATCGATCCGAACCGGGCGCCTCCAAAGGCTAGGCGACCGTATTCCCGGCGTCATGGGGCGCTGCGACAATCCCTTGATTCGGGTTTCGGAACGGGCCTCTGTACCCTAAACTCGGAACAACAGGCCGGATCCGGCCTGATACCAGACGGGGAGAACGGATGAGACCGCTCGGCCTGACCGATACGGTCTTCTACAACCTCGGTGATTGCTACATCGCCGGGGTATCCGTGCTTGACGGCCCCTGCGACGTCGCGGTCCTCCTCGCCGAGTTCGAAGGCGTGCTGGCTGAGCTTCCGGCCCTCGCCGAGCGCCCGGTGCGGCTTGGGCTTTGGTCCTTCGCCAGGAACGTCGGCCCGATCAATCTCACCAAACACGTTTCGATAGTCCGCGATGCGTCCATCCGTTCGATAGAGCAAGTCGTGCCGCGGCTCGATCGCCTGCGCCGCAGTCGCATCGCCCTCGACGGCCCGCCCTGGCGGGTTATGGTGCTCAATCCCGCCGAGCCGGGTCACGCGAACGATGCCGACGCTCCCCTGTCGGCGATCTATCTCGAACTGCGCCACGGTCTCGCCGACGCAATGCGCGGACTGCAAATTCTTGGCCGCATGGTCGGCTACGAGGCCACAGCGGCCCACCGCGAAATGGCGGCCCGGTTGCCGGTTGTCGACCCGGGGCTGTTGACGGACGAGATCGAAGTTCACGACGTCGGGCTTTCGGTTATCCAGGTTCCCCGCCGGGCGATGAGCCGCGATGGCGACGCGAGCGTACGCTTGTCCGCGGTCGCCGCCGCCGCCGTCAGCGACCCGGCGCTTTTTCCGAACGCGCTTCCGTTGCGTGGCAACATCGGCCGCACCCGGCTGGTCCGCCGCCGCGGGCCGGCCAACGGGCTCGGCAATCACATGAAGATGATGACGGTGAAAACCGGGGTCGATGCCGCGGCCCGGCGACGATTCCGGATTCCCGGCCTCTCGCGGGCTCAGGATCTGCCCCTCAGCCAGTGGTTCGTGGCGGTGGCGCCGCGCCGCCTGGCCCGCCTCGCGATGCGTATCTGGTACTCGAGCTTCGATGCTATCGCGACCCTGGTACCCCTGCCGAGGCGCCTGCAGCTCGGCGGCCGGCTGGTCACGGCGGTCTTTGGCGTACCGCCGCTCTGGGGGCCGGTGCCTCTGGTCCTCGTGGCTCTCGCCGGCGCCGAGGACTACCACGTCACGGTTATCCCCGGACGCGGCTTTACCGGCGACCGGAAGGTGTTGCTCGACCGTCTCCGTCGCTTGTTCGGCTCCGGGATCGATGACGCTATTCCGGCCCCGGCTCCGGACGCCGGCCGGGCGCAGCGCGAGGACCGCCGCAGCCCGGCTTTCGCCAAAGGGCAGTGAGAACAGCCCCTATTTGCAGGGCGAGGTCGGCAGCAGGTCGAGGTGGGTCAGGCGGCCGGTCAACGCGAAATCGCCGTAGTTGATCTTCAGGGCGCGGCCGATGCCGTCCTCGTAGACGACAAAGGACATGACGTACTCGGGTGTCGTGTCGCCGGGACCGTCCTTGAAATAGCTGATGGTTATGGGCCAGTGCCGCAGCCCGGCCAGTCCGGCGTTCCTGAAGATCGTGTCTTCGCCGGCATCGACGCGCTCGGTCGCCTCCGCCCCGATCACGACGGCAATGGTGAACACCGTCTCGCCATCCTCCGAACCGTCGTAGACCCTCATGTTGAGGAAGCGTTCGCCCGCGATGGCGCTGTTGATAATCGTCTGCAGTTGCTCGGTCGGGAAGACGACGGACGCGGGCAGGCCGAACTTCTTCTCGGCGGGCTTCGTCAGGGCGACGTCGATGTCGCCGTCCTTCCGGCTGGCCGACCCGCGCGACTCCTCGGAGAGCGAATCGTCGGTATAGGTCTGGTTGCTGAAGTTGAGGCCTTTGCCGTCGCGCGCCTCGAACAAATCGGAGCGCGAATCGATGACCTGGTTGTTGCCGTCCGGATCCTGCGTCTGGGTGACGAACCGCAGCTTGGTGCTGTAGCCGGAGCAGTCCGACCCGGTAAATTCCATGACCATGCGGCCGGAGACGCTGGAGACGTCCGAGCCCGTGGTGCTGTCGTCGAGGGTGAGGTCGTAGATCGCCCGGTGCGAGGCGAGGTTCATCGCTGCCGCTGCGGCGGCCGTTCCACCCGCCAGGAGCGCTGCGACGGCGATTGCGCCGGGCACCAATCGAGCCATGACGATCCCCTCCGATCCGTGCGGCGCACCTGATACACGCCGCAAGTGCGTCCAAGTCAAGACGGGGACTTGCGAGCAGACCCGATATGCGCGACATCCCTCCGTCGCCAGCGGGAGAATGACAAATGGCCAATGAAATCGATGCGCGCCTGACCAAACTCGGGATTGTTCTGCCCATTCCCGGCGCGCCTGCCGCCAACTATGTTCCGACAGTCACGACCGGAAAGCTGCTCTTCGTTTCAGGCCAGATTCCCTCCACCGCCGCGGGTCCGCAGTTCATCGGCAAGCTCGGCCGCGAGTTCACCGTCGAGCAGGGCCGAGAAGCCGCCCGCCTGTGCGCCATCAACATCCTCGCCAACATCAAGGCCGCCCTCGGCGATCTCGGCAAGGTCGCGCGCGTGGTGAAGGTGGTGGGCTTCGTCAACGCCGTTCCCGATTTCACCGAACCGCACAAGGTCGTGAATGGCGCCTCGGACCTGATTACCGAAGTGCTCGGCGACAAGGTGGGCAAGCACGCCCGTTCCGCCGTCGGCATGGGTACCCTGCCCCTCGGCGTCGCGGTCGAGGTCGAGGCGATCGTCGAGATCGTCTGAACGTGGCGGCGCGGGATTGGCTGACGGCGCGGCCGATCGCGCATCGCGGACTGCATGACCGCTCAAGGGGCATCGTCGAGAACACGCTGTCGGCGGCACGGGCAGCGGTTGCGCGCAATTTCGCCATCGAATGCGATGTCCTCCTCAGCGCGGACGAAGTACCGGTCGTCTTCCACGACGATACGCTCGACCGCCTGACGGAGGCCTCCGGACCGCTGGCCGAGCGGACTCTTGCCGAGCTCAAGGCTATCCGCCTCCGCGACACGGAAGACCGGATCCCCACGCTCGTCGAGCTGCTCGACACGACAGGCGGGCGGGTGCCGCTGGTGGTCGAGCTGAAAAGCACATGGCAGGGCGACCGGCGGCTCGAGGAGAAGGTCGCGCGTATCGTTGCCGCCTATCGCGGTCAGCTGGCCGTCATGTCCTTCGACCCGGACTCGATGCTGGCGATGCGGCGCCTCGTGCCGGCGGTGCCGCGCGGATTGACCGCCGATCATTTCGGGCCACATGACGAGGGCGGCAACCGTTCGGGGCTCGCGCGCTTTGCACTCCGCCACCTGTTTGCCACCGCCACCGTGCGCCCGTCCTTCATATCCTACGGCATCGACGCGCTGCCGGCCGCGGCGCCGCTCCTGCTCCGCCGCCTTGGCATGCCGCTGATCACCTGGACTATCCGAACCCCCGCCGATCTGGCCAAAGCGCGCCGCTATGTCGATCAGATCACGTTCGAAGGATTCGATCCCGACGCTTGAGCTTGCAGGAAGAGACCTTAAGTGTTCCGATGGCTCCCAGGAACGAACCGTTCGTGACCAAACCCCAGGCCGTCGACGCGACGATCCGCGTCCTCTCATCGCTCGCCGATATCCCGCGCGCCGATTGGGATGCCTGCGCCAATCCCGGCTGGGATTCGAGCGGCGTTCAGGCCCAATTGCCGCCAGGGTGCAAGGAACCGGCGACGCAGACCGTTGCCTATAACCCGTTCATTTCCCACGATTTCCTGTGGTCGCTGGAGGAATCGGGTGCAGCCGTCCGCAAGACCGGCTGGCTCGCCCAGCACCTCGTCCTCGACGGCGCCGACGGCAGGCCGGCCGGGGTGATGCCGGCCTATCTGAAGTCGCATTCCATGGGTGAGTACGTCTTCGACCACGGCTGGGCGGAAGCCTTCGAACGGGCCGGCGGCCGCTACTATCCGAAGCTCCAGGCCGGCGTGCCGTTCACGCCGGTTCCGGGCCGGCGGCTTCTGGTGGAGCCCGGCGCCGATTCCGGGCTTCGGAGAAGCACGCTCGCGGCCGGCGCGGTAGCCCTCGCCCGCCGCCTCGCCGTCTCCTCGCTGCACGCGACCTTCCTGACGGAGGCCGACCAGGACGTTCTCGCCGAGCAGGGATTTCTCCGGCGCACGGACCAGCAGTTCCACTTCCTCAACGAGGGCTACGGCAGCTTCGAGGACTTCCTCACCGTCCTTTCCTCGCGCCACCGCAAGACGGTGCGCCGCGAGCGGCGCGATGCGCTCGCGGGCGGCGTCGAGGTTGTCCACCTGACCGGAAAGGACCTGACCGAGGCGGCGTGGGATGCGTTCTTTGCGTTCTACATGGATACGGGCAACCGCAAATGGGGCCGGCCCTATCTCAACCGCAAGTTCTTCTCCCTGATCGGCGAGCGCATGGCCGACCGCATCCTGCTTATCCTCGCCACGCGGAACGGAAGGCCGATTGCCGGTGCCCTGAATTTCATCGGTTCGGACACGCTCTACGGCCGCTACTGGGGGGCGCTGGAAGAGCAGCCGTTCCTGCATTTCGAACTCTGCTACTATCAGGCCATGGACTGGGCGATTGCCCATCGCCTGCCGCGCGTCGAGGCAGGAGCGCAGGGCGAGCACAAGGTGGCGCGCGGCTATCGCCCGACCACCACCTTCTCGGCCCACTGGATCGCCGACGCGAGTTTCCGTCGGGCGGTCTCCGACTATCTCGAGCGCGAACGCCGGCAGGTCGCCGCAGACGAAACGGCCCTCGCCGCGTATCTTCCGTTCCGCGAAGCCAATCCGGAGTCCGGCGAATGAATCCCGCGTACGACCCCAACACCATCTTCGGCAAGATCCTGCACGGAGAAATTCCCTCCCATCGCGTCTACGAGGACGACGACGTCGTCGCCTTCATGGATGTCATGCCGCAGGGCGCCGGGCACACGCTGGTCCTGCCGCGGGCGCCATCACGCAATCTGCTCGATGCCGAGCCGACGATGCTCGGGCCCCTCATGCGCGCGGTCCAGCGTGTCGCCCGCGCCGCCATGCGCGCCTTCGCCGCCGACGGCGTGACGATCCTTCAGTTCAATGAGGCGCCCGCCGGACAATCGGTGTTTCACCTGCACGTCCATGTCATTCCGCGCTTCGATGGGATCGCCCTGAAGCCGCACGAGGGCGGGATGGAGAAACCGGAAGTGCTTGCCGCCAACGCCGAAAAGCTGCGTCGGGCACTCGCCGAACCGCCGCACTGAGGTTTGGAACAAGAACCCCGGCGCGTTTCTCACCCGGACCTGTGAATGTTCTAGCCTGCCCAAGGGCGAATCAGGACGCCTGTTGCCGAGCGGACACAGACTCAGTTGCGACGCCCGGTTAATACTCGTCGAAAGCTGGGTTCATGGGGGATCGGGAAAAAGCGTAAGTATTTGCTGTCCGGCACGGTGCTGGCGCTGAGCGCCACGGCCGCGTTCGCCGCCGATCACGGCCGGAACGATGACTGGTCGGGGTTCTACGCTGGTGTTCACGGCGGACTCGGCAGCGGCAGCGATCACAGCGTTTTCGCCATTGATCCGGCCGTCGTTCCCTCGATTACGATCAAGCCAGATATCGGATTAAACGGGGGTTTCGCCGGCGTTCAGGTCGGCTTCGATCACCAGATGGGTGGATTCGTCTTCGGGGTGGAGGGCCGCATTTCGTCGACCAACCTTTCGGGCAGCAATGCTCCTGCAGGCTTCGGCGGGGCGATTGATAAAGTCAATGGCAAATACGAAGCCTCTCTGTTGGGTCGCATTGGATACGCGTTCGACGGATTCCTGCCTTACGTCACCGCCGGTGTTTCGGCGCTCAACTACGATCGGCAGGTGTCGGTCCCGCCCGCCGTCAGCAGCGCCAACTCAACGGCGGCAGGCTTTTCGATTGGTATCGGCGGCAAGTTCGCCATCAACAGGCGCCTGGAGCTGTTCGCCGAATACCTGCACACGGGGTACGCGCTCAAGACGACGAAGACGCCCGGGATCCCGGCGGTTTTCGGCGAGACAATCCACGACACGATCACCACCGACAAGGTGCTTTTCGGTATCAGCCGGCGCTTCTGATCGTCGCCACGCGCCAAGGGCCCCGGACGGGGCCCTTTGATTTTGATAGATGAACACAAGAGCGTTGGCGCGGCTCCTCGCCGGGCGGTGTCCCTGTGTTCAGTGCCTTCTACGCGCCGACCAGTTCACAGCCTAGTTCGTCTTCAGCGGGACCTTGGGCACGAGGCCGCGGCCGCTTGAAGTTCCGCCGGTGCTCGGCGGCTTTTTCGCCTGGACTGGCTTCGGCGCACGCTTTGCCCGCGGGCGCTTTTCCTTCGGTACCGGGTCGGCCTTCGGCATGACCGGCCCGTCCTCGATCGCCTCGAGATGCAAGGCGGGCTGGCCATCCTCGCCGGGCTGAACGGTGATCTTCACCGTGCCGCCCTTCTTGAGCTTGCCGAAGAGCACCTCGTCGGCGAGCGGCTGCTTGATGTGCTCCTGAATCACCCGGCCAAGCGGGCGGGCACCCATGCGCTCGTCATAGCCCTTCTCCGCCAGCCAGGAGATCGCCTCCTCGGACAGATCGAAGGTAACGCCACGGTCGGCGAGCTGGGCCTCGAGCTGCAGCACGAACTTCTGCACGACCTGATGCACCACGGGCGGCGGCAGGTTGCCGAACGGCACGATCGCGTCGAGGCGATTGCGGAATTCCGGCGTGAACAGACGGTTGATCGCCTCCTGATCGTCGCTGTCGCGCACCGACTTGCCGAAGCCGATCGCGGCCTTGGCGAGTTCGGCGGCTCCGGCATTGGTGGTCATGATCAGGATGACGTTCCGGAAATCCACCTGCTTGCCGTTGTGATCGGTGAGCTTGCCGTGGTCCATCACCTGCAACAAGATGTTGTAGAGATCAGGATGCGCCTTCTCGATTTCGTCGAGCAACAGCACTGAGTGCGGATGCTGGTCGATGCCATCGGTCAGCAAGCCACCTTGGTCGAAGCCAACATAGCCCGGAGGTGCACCGATCAAGCGGCTAACCGTGTGCTTTTCCA
>JBBQGL010000033.1:0-30191 GCA_038323025.1 Hyphomicrobiales bacterium | reverse complement strand
GGCTGCGCCGGTCCTGTCGTTTGCTGTCATTCTTGCCGGACGCGCTCCGTCGTCCGCTTCAGGTTCCCGCGCAAGGACCTTCCTCTACTATAGCGAAACATTTGCCCAGCCAAAATTTCGATTTTGCATGAGTGCGTTAAGTGAAAGGAACGAGCCCGGAACAAACCCTGTCCGAATCAGTGACTCAGCGCCTGTGCTCGTCTGTTCACTACGACCTCTAGCCCTTCCGTCGTTGCTGCCACGACATATAGGTTTTGACCGGCCAAACGCCCGGAATCTGCGTGCGGGAAGGCGCACCGGTTCGAAGGAATCAAACATGGCGGGATTGCGGCGAGCGGCCTCGCTGCGGGCGTGTGCGTAGCGGGGATAACGGGGATAACCTGGATTGTTCCGACCGGCGCTTACTTGGCCGAGGCGTGCTCGGTGCCGTCATCGACCGAGAAGCGGAGCGCATAGACGATGAGGTCGCCGAGGTCCGTTCCGATAAGTATGCGGTAAGGAACCAGGACTGGCAGGCCCTTGACCGGCGCCAGCCACACTTCCAGCCGGGTGTTCGTCGCCATGCTCTTCACGGATTGACCGCCGGCGCGATGCCCGGCCACCGGCACATAGCGCGCCCCGCAGACGATCACCGGGCCGGCGTATCCCTCAGCCCGTCCGTCGACCGCCTGGGTCGCCTTGTAATAGAGAGCGATATCGTAGCGCGTCCACCCGTCGAAAACCTTGACCGTACGGTCACAGGCCTTATGGCCGTTCGGCAATCCCCCGGCGCCATCAAGCGGAACCAGGAAGGCGGACATCGGATCGACGACCCCGATCTTGTTGCGATCGGTCACCGGGACCCGGTCCTTGGTGGGCAAGAGCCCCGGCACCGCCGAAACATCGGTCACCTTGCCCGCCCGCATGGCCATGCGCACATGGGTAGCAAAGCCGTTTTCCATGGTTTCCAGACTGTAGGTCGACGGCAATACCCGGCCGCCGGAAAAACGGCCGCTGCCGGCGAGCCTGGCGCTGGCATCTGAAACCAGCCGGCTCGGTCCGCTGGTGTTGCCCGAAATTGCCGCGGCATAGGTGTTGCCGAGGAACCGGCTCTCCGCTACGGCTTCGCCGATATTGATGCCGGAAATCGAGATCCCGTAGCTCGCCTTGAAGGTGATCATGCCGGGCGTCGTGGCAGGCCCGCCGAGTGCGACCGTCGTCGCGACTGAAAAGAACACCGCAGCCACGGCAATCGGACTGCGGAGAAACGCGCGAGCTCTAGAATCGGTCATGGTTCTAGTGTGCCATGCGGGCTGGAGAAATCGGGCGGTTCGGCTGGCGACGATACGAAACGCCTGGTTAACGAAATGGCAGTCGCGGGCAATTCGACGTCTCCGGCTGCCCGTCGGTCTTTTCGCGAGGTAGCGCGCCGCCTTGACGGGACAAGCAGCGGTTACTATAGGAATGCGGCTTTTTCCGAACGCCATCCTGAAGCAAGCGCGGCCTCTGGCGCGCAAGAAGGACTTATCCACATGGCTCGCCGTTGCGAGTTGACCGGCAAGGCAGTCCTTACCGGCAACAATGTCAGTCACGCGAACAACAAGTCGCGTCGCCGCTTCCTCCCGAACCTGAGCCAGGTGTCCCTGGTCAGCGACGCGCTTGGCCACAGCGTCCACCTGCGCATCACCGCGCACGCCCTGCGCTCGGTCGAGCACCGCGGCGGCCTCGATGCCTTCCTGATGAAGGAACGCGACGTCAATCTTTCGATCAAGGCGCGCCGCATAAAGCGGACGATCGCGAAGAAGCTGGAAAGCGCGCAGGCCGCGACCGCTCAGGCCTCCTGACCGCGACTGTATGCCCGCTAGGGTAACAGCGCAAACTGCAACAGCAGCGTGCGCTGGATGATGCTGTTGTTGTCGTCCGAGACGATCAGAAGCAGAGTCTCGCCGTTCGGGCCCGGCTTGACCGCGAGCCCCTCCATATTGTCGATCTGATCGCTGAGATCGGCTTCGAGCAATATCTCCCCGCTGACCAGCGCCCCCGGCTTCAGTTCGCTCCCGGCGATGCGGCGGATACGCATGGCCGGGCCACTGGAGAAGTCGAACCGGCGCTCGAGGACCACAAGGTCGCCGCCCGGCAGGAAGGCGGCATCGGTCTCGTCGAAATCGTCCGTGTGCGTGAGCGCGAAACTGCCGGCGAGCGGCCCCCCGACGATCCAGGCCCGGTCGTTTCCGGCCCGGTCGAGCGAGCGCTCGGCGATGAGGACGATGGCCCCGCCGAGCGGGCCCTGTGCCGGCGCCACGGCAATCGCTTCGAGGCCCTGGTTGCGCGGCATTCCGGACACGGTCGCCGGCAGCTTCACCTCCGCCTGTCGCGCGGCAGCATAGTCGGGCCCCGCGTAGAGGCGGACATTGTTGACCTGCTCGAACGAGACCAGCGCCACCGGCTTGCCGTTCCGCGTCGTCAGGCGCAGCCCCTCGGCATCGCCGCGCTTCTTGCCCACCACCGGCTTGCCCTTTGCGTCGAGGATCGGCGCCCAGCGGGCGTTGTCGAGGCCGACGAGGCGCCCGTCCTTCTCGACGATCCGCCCGCTGAACCAGAACCCGGTATCGGCGACCGCGACGATCGTCTCGCCGTCCGTCGCCAGGTCGAGACCGGACAGCGCGCCAAACTCATGGTCGGTGGAGGTGAGCTGAAGCCCTCCCCTGAACTCCAGTTTGCCGAAATGAGTCTCACTGGAGCCGCGATGGAATTGCTCGATCGGCGTCGCCGTGACTTCGATCGGAACAAAGCCCGGGCCGGCAGCGAGAGCCGGCGGGCAGGCGAGAAGGCAGAAGAAAAGCCCGGTAAGGCCGAAGCGCCTCACCGCGCCACCACGCGCCGCCCTGCCCGGCGGACCGGCGCCGCCGATGGCGGGGGCGTATCGGCGAAGAGTTCCGCCAGCTTCTCGGTCATCGCCCCCGCCAGTTCCTCGGCATCGACGATGGTCACCGCCCGGCGATAGTAACGCGTCACGTCGTGGCCGATGCCGATGGCGATGAGTTCGACCGCCGAGCGCGTCTCGATCTCCTCGATGACATAGCGCAGGTGGCGCTCGAGGTAGTTGCCGGGATTGACCGACAGCGTCGAATCGTCGACCGGCGCGCCGTCGGAGATCATCATCAGGATCTTCCGCTGCTCGGGGCGCACCGCCAGGCGGCTGTAGGCCCAGGCCAGCGCCTCGCCGTCGATGTTCTCCTTCAGCAAACCCTCGCGCATCATCAGGCCGAGATTCCGCCGCGAGCGCCGCCAGGGCGCATCGGCGGCCTTGTAGATAATGTGGCGCAAGTCATTGAGCCGGCCGGGATTGGCGGGCTTGCCGGCCTGCAGCCAGGCCTCGCGCGATTGCCCGCCTTTCCAGGCACGCGTGGTGAAGCCGAGGATCTCGACCTTGACGCCGCAGCGTTCGAGCGTCCGCGCCAGAATATCGGCGCAGGTCGCCGCAACCGTAATTGGGCGGCCGCGCATGGAACCGGAATTGTCGAGGAGAAGCGTCACCACGGTGTCGCGAAACTCCGTATCGCGCTCCGCCTTGAAGGAAAGCGGGTGCATCGGGTCGAGGACGACGCGCGACAGCCGCGCCGCGTCGATCACACCTTCCTCGAGGTCGAAGTCCCAGGCCCGGTTCTGCTGCGCCATCAGGCGGCGCTGCAGGCGGTTGGCGAGACGGCCGACCGCGCCCTGCAGGTGCGACAGCTGCTTGTCGAGATAGGAGCGCAGCCGGTCGAGCTCGGCGAGGTCGCAAAGGTCCTCGGCCTTCACCGTCTCGTCGAAGCGCGTGATGAACGGCCGGTAGTCGACCATCGCCGGCTGGTTGGAGAAGGGCGAGTCGGCGCGGCGCGCCTCACCGGTATCGCGCGCGTCGGAGAGCTCGGAATCGTCGAGGATCTCCTCGGCGTCGGCCTCGCTAGTCTCGCCCTCGCCGGCTTCGCTGTCCTCGGCCGAGCCCTCGACGTCCTCGGCGCTCGCATCCTCGGCGCTCTCGGCCGTCTCGTTGGCGCCTTCGGCGTCCTCGGCCTCGCCGGTATCGTCGCCCTCCTCCTCGTCCTCGCCGGCTTCGCTGCCGAGCTCGTCGCCCATCTCCAGCGCCATCAGCAATTCGCGCACCGCGCCGGCGAACTGCTTCTGGTCGTCCAGCGAATCGGAAAGCCGCGCGAGGTCGTCGCCGGCGCGCTCCTCGATCCACGGGCGCCACAGGTCGACGACCTTCCGCGCCGAGACCGGCGGCGCATCCCCGGTCAGCCGCTCGCGCACCATCAACGCAACGGCGTCCTCCAGCGGCGCATCGGCGCGGTCGGAGACTTCCTGGAAATTGCCGCGGTGATAGCGGTCCTCCAGCATGGCGCCGAGATTCTTCGCCACGCCGTTCATGCGCAGCGACCCGATCGCCTCCACCCGCGCCTGCTCGACCGCGTCGAACACCGCCCGCGCGTTCTTGCCTTCCGGTTGCAGCGTGCGGTGTACGCCCGGATCATGGCAGGCAAGGCGGAGCGCGATCGAATCGCCGATGCCGCGGCTGATCGCGACGTCGCGCAGCGTCGGCTTCCGCGGCGGCTCCGGCAGGCGCGCCTTGTTGCCCGACAGCACTGGCCGGTCGGCGGCAAACACGACCTCGAGGTCCGGCCGCCCGGCGATGGCGCGCATGCAGCCGACCAGCGCGCGCTTGAACGGCTCGGTCGGCGCTTCCTTGGTTGGCTGGATGGGCTTGGTATTGGTGGTCATGAGCGAGGGCTACCGAAAAGCACGGGAGGATGACGAACTTTATCTACGGGGTTTGTCCGCCTATATTGGACTGGAATGGAGCCGAGCATGGCCGATCCGGAAAACCAGACCCTCCACGTCCTCCGGGACTTGCGCGCAGCGATTGAGTCTCTGGACAGCAGAGTTCAGCGGCTGGACGGAAAGGTCGATCGTAACCACGGTGACCTTCGATCCCGCCTGGACAATATCCGCCAGGCGGTGAATGGCGAAAGCGTCCTTGGACGATACGCGGCGTCAGAAGTTGAAGAGCGACTTGAATCTCTTGAGACGCGCGTAAAGGCGCTCGAGACGCGCTAGGCGGCCGCAATTCGACCCTTGGGCGTGTGACCGGGCTCACGCGCGGCGCTTTCCGTCGCCTCAGCTCAGCGCCACGTTCACCGACGACTGGCGTAGTTCCTCGTTGAAGCAGCGCTGGTAGAACTCCGCCACCAGCGCCCGCTCCAGTTCGTCGCACTTGTTGACGAAGGTGACGCGGAACGCGAAGCCGATGTCGCCGAAGATCTGCGCGTTCTCGGCCCAGGTGATCACGGTGCGCGGGCTCATCACCGTCGACAGGTCGCCGTTGACGAAGGCGTTGCGCGTCATGTCGGCGACGCGCACCATCTTGGCGATGATCGCGCGGCCGGCGGGGTCGCGGTAGTGCGGCGCCTTCGAGGCGACGATGTCGACTTCCTTGTCGTGCGGCAGGTAATTGAGCGTGGTGACGATCGACCAGCGGTCCATCTGGCCCTGGTTGATCTGCTGGGTGCCGTGATAGAGGCCCGAGGTATCGCCGAGGCCGACCGTGTTGGCGGTGGCGAACAGGCGGAACGCCGGGTGCGGCTTGATCACCTTGTTCTGGTCGAGGAGCGTCAGGCGGCCCGAAACCTCGAGCACCCGCTGGATGACGAACATCACGTCCGGCCGGCCGGCGTCGTATTCGTCGAAGCAGAGCGCGACATTGTGCTGGAGCGCCCACGGCAGGATGCCGTCGCGGAACTCGGTCACCTGCTGACCGTCGCGGAGCACGATGGCGTCGCGGCCGATGAGGTCGATACGGCTGATATGGCTGTCGAGATTGACGCGCACGCACGGCCAGTTGAGGCGTGCGGCGACCTGCTCGATGTGGGTCGACTTGCCCGTGCCGTGATAGCCCGAGACCAGCACGCGCCGGTTATGGGCAAAGCCGGCGAGGATGGCGAGCGTGGTTTCGCGGTCGAAGAGATAGTCGTTGTCGAGGTCGGGGACGTGTTCGTCGGCCTCGGAATAGGCCGGCACTTCCAGATCGCTGTCGATCCCGAAGACCTGGCGGACCGAAATCTTCATGTCGGGCAACGGCGCCCGCTCCAGTGCAGTCGCGTCCATGAAATCCTCTCAGGGCGCGGTTCCCGAAGCGGGAGGCGGATTTCCGCGGGTCCGTGCCGGTCAAATCGGATGGCGCCGTCGGCGCCGACGAATGGCGGCAACCTGCCGCGTTGCCTGCCTTCTTAGCAGAAGCCGGCGGATTTGAGGTAGTGGTACGCCTGAATGATCTGCCGCAGCCGGTCTTCCGACGACCGGTCGCCGCCGTTGGCGTCGGGATGCAGGCGCTTCACCAGCCCCTTGTAGCGCGACTTGATCTCGCTGCCGCTCTCGCTGCCTTCAAGGTCGAGCGCCGCGAACGAGCGCCGCTCCAGGTTCTTCAGGGGCCGCCGCTCGGGTTCGGCATTGGCCTTGCGGGCGCCGGCCGCCTCGCCGCCGAAGAAGCCGAACGGATCGGTGAAGGACCTCGCGAAGGTCGCCCGCCGTTCCCCGGCATCGGAGGTAGCGTTGCGCACCCCCATGTTCCAGGTCGGCCGGTGGCCGGTTTCCGCCGATCGCTGGTAGGCGATCACGTCCTCGTCGCCCATGCCGGCGAAGTAGTTGTAGGACTTGTTGTATTCGCGCACGTGGTCGATGCAGAAATTGTAGTATTTGCCCTCGTGCTGCCGGCCTTTCGGGGCGCGGTAGCCACCCTGGCACTCGCAGCCCTTCCATTCGCACCGCCCCGTCTCCGGCATGGCGGCGCCGTCCGGATTGATGCGGATGCGGTCGAAATATTTGGAGTTCAGATTCATGAACCGATTATGGTCGCCGGCGACGGCCGCCACAAGGCTGCATGCCCGTGGAACTGGCCCCGTGGAGGTGCCCGATGAGCGCGATCGATAGGATCAGGTCTAAGTTAACCGGGGCTTTCGCGCCGGTGACCCTTGAAGTGGTGGACGAATCCCATCTTCACAAGGGTCATGCCGGCCATCGGCCCGAGGGCGAAACGCACTTCCGCGTGAAGATCGCCGCCGAGGCCTTCCGCGGCATTTCGCGGGTCAAGGCGCACCGCCTGGTCTACGACGCGCTCGCCGGCGAGATCGCCGGCGGGGTCCATGCGCTGGCAATCGAAGCGAAGGCGCCGGGGTAGAAGGCAGCTGCCGATGCTGGCCACCGGAGGTGGCTACTCCGCCATGCCCGGACGCGGCAGGCCCGCCGGCCGGCCCGGCGCCCGTTGCCCCTCCAGCCAGTGCAGATACGCCTGGCGGTCGATGCCGGCGTCGTTGCGCCGATGAAAATAGAGGCGTTCGGCGAGCCGGCGCATCGGCGCCGTGGCGAGCGCAAGGTCGATCAGCCGGTTCGGCGGCGCCAGATCAAGCGCCCGGCGAAGCAGTCGCTTGGCGGCGAAGCGCGGAATCTCACGGCCGAGCGTCAATTCGGGAGCGGCTCCACCGCACATCAGGTGATCGGCGACCAAGGCCGCCGCCCGGCGCCCGTATTTAAAGGCAAGGCGGATGCCGCCGCCGGTCATGGGCGAGACCCAGCCGGCGGCATCGCCGATGAGGAGAACGCCCGGCGCTGCTGTCGACGGCAGGGTGCCGCCGCAGGGGATCAGCCCGCTCCGCCGGCCGGTGATCTTCATCCGGCTCCAGCCGAAGACCGCTTCGGTCCGCGCCATGAACGCGGCAAGATCGGGCTTGTCCCCGTTCCGCGCCGCAAGCCCCAGTTGGATCGCATCCGGCCCGGGCGCCGCCCAGGCGATGTAGCCGGGCGCCAGGCGCGAATCGATGAAGCAGTGCAGGAAACGCTGGTCGATCGCGTCGTTCGGCTCGAGCTCGACCTCCAGCCCCGTGAGGAACGCGGTGTTGGCCGACAGGCCGAAGGTGCGCGCGACCCGCGAGCGCGCTCCGTCGGCGCCGATAAGGTAGCGCCCGGCGAGGTCGATGCCGGCAAGGCGGATCATGCCGGCCTCGCGTTCGGCCCCTTCGAAGCGCGTGCCATAGATGATGTGCGCCCCCGCCTCCTTGGCCTCGCGCGCCATCCAGCGCAGCAGATCGGCCGTCCGTGTCGTGAAGAAGGCATAGCCGGGCGAGAAAAGGTCGATGCTCTTCAGGTTCGGCGAATAGAGCCGCACCCCTGGCACGCGCCGGGTCAAGTGGTGCGGAATGTCGATTTCCTCGATCGCCTCGCGCACCAGTATCCCGGTGGTATGGACGCGCGCGCCGGCCTCGGGCTTCGCCTCCACGACCGCGACGCTGAGGCCTCGCGAGGCAGCGGTCCGCGCGGCGGCAAGGCCGGCGAAGCTGGCACCTATGATGATCAGATCGAATTGCATCGGTCGCCCCCGATGATGAAGAAGCGCCAGTGTGCCCAGCCGATTGCGGATGATTTTCGCTCCGATCGTGGAGGCTTGGGGGCAGCCCCCCGCGGTTGGCCGGGCCTCGCGTCGGACCCACCGCCGGTTTCCCGGACCGGAATTACTCGCCCGCCCTCTTGGCGTTGCCGGCCTCGGCGTTCTTCTTCACCCGGTCGACCGGGGTGATGCGGATCGCGGTGATGCGGTTGCGCGTCTTGCGCAGTACCTGGAAGCGATAGCCGTAGAAGGTGAAGGCCTGCCCCGCTTCCGGGATGATCCGCGCCTCGTGGATGACCAGCCCGGCGATCGTGGTCGCCTCCTCGTCCGGCAGGTTCCAGTTCATCGCCCGGTTGAGGTCGCGGATCGGCACCGAGCCGTCGACATTGACCGAGCCGTCCGGCTGCGGGCGCACGCCCTGCACGGCGACGTCGTGCTCGTCGGAAATGTCGCCGACGATCTCCTCGAGGATGTCCTCCAGCGTCACCACGCCCTGGACGGCCCCGTACTCGTCGATGACCAGGGCGATGTGCGCCTTCCGCTTGAGGAAGGCGTTGAGCTGGTCGTTGAGGCTGGTCGTGTCGGGCACGAACCACGGCTTGGTGGCGATCGCGCGCACGTCGATCTTCGACATGTCGCCGCCGTGTGCCCGGATCGCCTTGATCAGGTCCTTGGCGTGGAGGACCCCGATGATGTTCTCCGGATCGTCTTCCCAGATGGGAACCCGGCTGTAGGGCCGCGCCAGGATATCGTCGATGATCTTGTCGATCGGGTCGGAAGCGCTGATCGAGTGCATGTTGATGCGGTGGACCATGACGTCCGCGACATCGAGCTCGCCAAGGTCGAGAAGCCCGCCCAGCCGGTCGCGCTCGACCCCGCCGACGCTGCCCTCGGCATGGAGGAGGTCCACCTGCCCGCGCAGTTCGTCGGCCGGCGAGACGATTTGCTGGCCGTCGGTGTCCCTCCAGCCCGCGAGTCTCAGGACGCCGCGCACGATCCATTGCACCGTATTGACGACCGGCGAGAAGACCGCCACGACCAGCCGCACCGCCGGCGCCGCGTTGAGCGCCCAGCGGTCCGGGGCGCTGATCGCGATGGTCTTCGGCAGGATCTCGCCGAAGATCAGGACCAGCGCGGTCATGATGATCGTGGCGTAGGCGACACCGGCCTGGCCGAAGAGGGTCAGGAAAACGCTGGTCGCCAGCGCCGAGGACAGGATGTTGGCGACGTTGTTGCCGAGGAGCAGAGCGCCGATCAGGCGCTCGCGCTCCAGGATCAGCCGGCCGACGATGCCGGCGCGCCGGTCGCCCTGTTTCTCGAGCTGCAGCATTCGCGCCTTGGAGGCGGCCGTGACCGCGGTCTCCGATCCCGAGAAGAACGCCGACATGGCGATCAGGACCACGATCGCGAGGGCGGTCAGCCAGAGCGACCCGGCGCTCATCGCGTCATCACCTCGGTCAGGAACGACAGAACGTCCGCGGCTGACACGTCCGGAGCGACGAATGCCTTGCCGATGCCGCGCGTCAGGATGAAGGTCAGCTTCCCGCGCGACACCTTCTTGTCCTGGTGCATCAGCTTGAGGAGCGTCGCGGCATCGAGCCGATCGCCGGGAATCTGCGCGATGCGGGTGGGCAGGCCGACCTCGGCGAGATGCGCCTCGGCCCGCTTTCCGTCCTCAGGCGGGCAGAGCTTCAGGCGCGCCGAGAACTGGTGGGCGAGGACCATGCCGATCGAGACCGCCTCGCCGTGGTGGAGCCGGTCGGAATAGCCCGTCGCCGTCTCCAGGGCATGGGCGAAGGTATGGCCGAAATTGAGGAGCGCGCGGGCGCCCTCGTCGCGTTCGTCGGCGGCTACCGTCGCCGCCTTCGCCCGGCAGGAAACCGCGATGGCGTGCTCGCGCTCCGGCCATCCGGCCGCGACGGCGCGCCAGTTCGACTCGAGCCACGTGAAGAATTCCGCGTCGCCGATCAGCCCGTACTTGGCGACCTCGGCATAGCCGGCGTTGAACACGCGGACCGGCAGCGAATCGAGAACCCCGGCGTCGGCGAGGACGAAGTCGGGCTGGTTGAACAGCCCGACGAGATTCTTGCCGCGCGCCGTATTGATGCCGGTCTTGCCGCCGACGGACGAATCGACCTGGGCGAGAAGCGACGTCGGGACCTGGATAAGGTGCATGCCGCGGAGCGTGATCCCGGCGGCGAAGCCGGCGAGGTCGCCGACCACGCCGCCGCCGAGGGCCAGCACGGCATCGCGCCGTTCCACGCGCGCTTCGAGGAGGGCATCGACGACGGTCTGCAGCGCGGCAAAGCTCTTCGAGCCTTCGCCCGGCGCCACCTGGATGACGAAATGGTCGATGCTGACGGCGGCGAGCCTGTCGGTAAGCGCCTTCAGGTGATGCTCGGCAACGTTGGTGTCGGTGACGACGGCGATGCGGGCGCCGGGCAGCCGCCGGGCGATTTCGACGCCGGCGAGGTCGATCACGCCGCGGCCGATGAGGATGTCATACGAGCGCGCGCCGAGTTCCACGCGCACCTTGGTCGGGGTGGCGACGCCGGTCATTGCGGTCGCGCTCCACCCTCGGATTTCGGCTCCAGCCGCGCCACCAGCGCGGCAAGAATGTCGTCGATCACGTCGTCATAGGCGACGTCGCGCGAGCGGATGTGAATGTCGGCCTCGGCGTAGATCGGCGAGCGTTCCCTGAGCAGCCGGTCGACGATCTCGACGGGATCGCCGTTCTTCAGCAGCGGCCGCGTCTGCCGGCGTTTCACCCGCGACAGAATCAGGTCGCGATCGGCCACCAGCCAGATCGAGATGCCGTGGGCGGCGATGGCCGCGCGCGTCTCCGGCTGGATGAAGGCGCCGCCGCCGGTCGCCAGCACCTTCGGCGCGCCTTCAAGGAGCCGCTGGATCACCCGGCGCTCGCCGTCGCGGAAATAGGCTTCGCCGTGGCGCTCGAAGATTTCCGTGATCGTGGCATTAGCCGCCGCCTCGATTTCGCTGTCGGCGTCGACGAAGGGCAACCCGAGTCGCGCCGCCAGCCTCCGCCCGACGGAGGATTTGCCGGCGCCCATCATGCCGACCATGACCAGGGTCCGGCCGCCCAGCAGTTCCGCCACCCTTGCCTCGATCGGCCGGACGTCTTCGACAATGGCGGGGTTGCGGTCGGGCATCGTCTCCATGGGTCTCTCCGCCGCGAGGTTGAGCCGTTTTCGGCATCCGCTGTCAAGACGTGGTGCCGCCGGTCCCCGGACGCGCCTTGAATCTGCCGCCGGCATGAACGAGAAGGAACCGTGCGGCGGACGCTCGCGGATGTCTCGGTGCGACAGCCGCCAGCCGGGAATGCCATGCCTACGGTGGTTCGCCTCCTTGTCATCCTCGCCGTCCTCGCGGCGCTCGCGGGCGGCGCCATGTTCTACCTTGCCAACTATGTCGGACCCCATACGCGGGAGATTCACGTGCCGATTCCGCCAGAACGCCTGCAGCCGGCAACCCCATGACGCGCCCGGCGCCGCGCACCGCCGGCGGTCATTATGTCGAATCGTTTCTCGAAATGATGAGCGCCGAACGCGGCGCCGCCGCCAACACGCTTTCCTCCTACCGGCGCGATCTCGAAGACTACGGCCACTTTCTTGGCCGACGCGGCACCGGCTTCGAGCGCGCCAGCACCGATGCGGTGCGCGCCTATCTGAGCGACCTCGACGATCGCGGCTTTGCCGCGCGCTCCGCCGCCCGCCGGCTGTCGGCGATTCGCCAGTTCCACCGCTTCCTGTTCTCCGAGGGCGTGCGCGGCGACGATCCCGCCGGCACCATCGGCGGGCCGCGCCAGCCGGCGCGCCTGCCCGGCGTTCTCTCCGAAGCCGATGTCGAGCGCCTGATCGAGGCGGCACGTTCGGCCACGGAGGTGCCCGGCCTCAACGACCTGGCACGGCTGCGCGCGCTCCGCCTCCACGCCCAGGTCGAGATGCTCTACGCCACGGGCCTGCGCGTCTCCGAGCTGGTGGCGCTGCCGGCGAGCGCCATCCGGCGCGAGGCGCGCTTCTTCACCATCCGCGGCAAGGGCGGCCACGAACGCATCGTTCCCCTCTCCGACAAGGCGCGCGTGGCGACCGCCGAATACCTGAGGTATCGCGGGGCAAGCGGCGCCGCGGACAGTCCCTGGCTCTTTCCCTCGTTCGGCGAGCAGGGCCACCTCACCCGCCAGGCCTTCGCCCGCGACCTGAAGACGCTCGCCGTCTCGGTCGGCATTCCGGCCGCCCGTATCTCGCCGCATGTGCTTCGCCACGCCTTCGCCAGCCACCTTTTGCAGAACGGCGCCGACCTCCGCGTCGTCCAGCAGCTTCTCGGCCACGCCGACATTTCCACGACGCAGATTTACACCCATGTCCTCGAGGAGCGCCTGCGCACGCTGGTCACCGAGCACCACCCGCTCGCCAAAGACCGGCCCGAGCGCGCTTGACAGGCCCTCCCCTCGCAGCCAGTTTGCCGCCAACTTCAAGGGACCCCGCCCGCGGGCGGCGTTTGCAAAGGTCTTGATGCGTAGTTACCTCGATTTCGAACGGCCGGTCGCCGACCTCCAGGGTAAGGTCCAGGAGCTGCGCGCGATGGGCGAGGAAGGCGACGCCGTCGCCGTCAACGACGAGATCGCCCGGCTGGAGACGCGCGCCACCCAGGCGCTCGCCGACATCTACAGCAAGCTGACCCCCTGGCAGAAGACCCAGGTCGCCCGCCATCCCGACCGGCCCCATTTCATCGATTATGCCAAGGGCCTGATCGAGGAATTCACGCCGCTCGCCGGCGACCGCAAGTTCGGCGAGGACGCGGCGGTGATCGCCGGCCTCGGACGCTTTCGCGGCCGTTCCGTCGCGGTCATCGGCCACGAGAAGGGCAGCGATACCGAGAGCCGCATCCGGCACAATTTCGGCATGGCGCGCCCGGAGGGCTACCGCAAGGCGGTCCGCATCATGGAGCTCGCCGATCATTTCGGCCTGCCGGTGCTTGCCCTCATCGACACCGCCGGCGCCTATCCCGGCATCGGCGCCGAGGAGCGCGGCCAGGCCGAGGCCATCGCCCGCTCGACCGAAGCCTGCCTGCGCCTCGGCACGCCGAACCTGGCGGTGGTCATCGGCGAAGGCGGCTCCGGCGGGGCGGTCGCGATCGCCACCGCCAACAAGGTCCTGATGCTCGAGCACTCCATCTACACCGTCGCCTCGCCCGAGGCGTCGGCTTCGATCCTGTGGCACGATTCCAGCCGGGCGCAGGACGCCGCCACCAACATGCGCATCACCGCCCAGGACCTGATTCGCTTCGGCATCATCGACACGATCATCGAGGAACCGGTCGGCGGCGCCCACCGCGAGCCCTCCGCGGCGATCAAGGCCACCGGCGATGCCCTCGCCGAGGCGTTGACCGCGCTCGACAACCTGCCGCCGGCGGAAATCCGCCGGCAAAGGCGGGAGAAGTTCCTTGCGATCGGCCGCTCTCTTTGACAGGGTAGTGCCGGGTGGACTGCAGCCGGTTGTGCGCTTAATATCTTCAACGCTCGGTGGAGAGGCCGCCCGCCTCGGCGTGACTAGGGGACTGGCCATGGCGAACCGGGGAATGCTGGCGCTGGCCGCGATCGGCCTTGCCGCTCTTGCGCTCGCCGGCTGCAACGCAGCCGATATCCCAAAGGACATCCGCCCGATCCCCGCGGCCCTTGTGGCGCGCATGGACGCCCAGGGGATGAAGGAGACCTCGCCGGTCCTCATCCGCATCTTCAAGGAAGAATCGGCCCTCGAGGTCTGGAAGCAGAAGAGCGACGGCCAGTACGGGCTGCTCAAGACCTACAAGATCTGCAAGTGGTCGGGCCAGCTCGGCCCGAAGGTCAGGGAAGGCGACCGCCAGGCGCCTGAAGGCTTCTACACCGTCGTGCCGGCACAGATGAATCCGGCCTCGCACTACTACCTGTCCTTCAACATCGGCTTTCCCAACGCCTACGACCAGGCGATGGGGCGGACCGGCTCGAACCTGATGGTCCATGGCGCCTGCTCGTCGTCGGGCTGCTACTCGATGACCGACGCCGATTCGGGCGAGCTCTTCGCGCTCGCCCGCGACGCGTTCCGCGGCGGCCAGACCGAATTCCAGATCGAGGCGTTTCCGTTCCGCATGACCCCGGAGAATCTCGCCCGCCACAAGGACGACCCCAACATGCCTTTCTGGCGCATGCTGAAGGTCGGCTACGATCATTTCGAGGTGACGCGGCAGGTACCGAAGGTCAATGTCTGCAACAAGGCCTATGTCTTCGACGCGGACGCCGGCGACGCCACATTCCGCGCCGCGCTGCCCTGCCCGCGCTACACCATCCCGGAGCCGATCGCGAGCGCCGTCAGCGCCAAGCAGGCCATCGACGACCAGAAGTTCAAGGAGGCCGTGATCCGGCTTGCCGACAAGGCCCAGCAGGACGCCGACAAGGCCGCCAAGGAAGCCTACGCCAGGGAGCACCCGAAACCGGGTCTCCTGAACCTCTGGTCGCATCGCGAAACCCAGCCGGCGGACGCCGCCACCGCCCCGGTGGGCACCCTGCCTCCCGTGCCGCGCCCCTCGCCTCTCGCCGGCATCTCCGCCAACCCGACAACGCCCGCCACGGCGCCGGCCGAGGTGGCTGCGGCAACGCCTTTGCCGCGCCTGAAGCCGAGCCTAGATGCATCGCCGGTGATCAAGGTGTCCACCGGTTCGAAGCCGGCAAAGCCGCCCAAGGTTGCGCCGGCTGCTGCCGTGCCTGCCGCCGCGGACGTTGCGGTCGTCGCCGCGCCGCTCGAACCGCCAGACGCGGCCGCCCCGGCGCCGCCTCCGCCCACCACGGTTGCCTCAACGCAGCCCACCGTCGGCAAGATCGTCAACCGCCGGTTCGACTGGCCGGAAGAGGATTTCGGCGACCCCGCCCACGCCGACGCGCAGTAAGACGGTTCGCTAGTTACGCCACGGATTGTTGCCGATCCGCCCTGGCCGGCGAACAGAACCTGTCGCGGTCATGTTCAAGGCCCCCTGAAACTCGCAAGAACGGCTTCGAATGAGTCTCCCCTCTCCCGGAGGGAGAGGGCTGCCGGCCTTTGCCCCGCAGGGAGTGAAACGACCGAGGGGCTTAGGCCGGGAGGGTGAGGGCGTCCCCATCGCGCATTGGATGAAACCGTCTCGAGCCGGCTGCGCCGGCGAGCCCGCAAAGATGCACGGGGGAGAGTGAAAAGCGCCCCGCGCTCAGACGATCCGGCCGTGGCAGTGCTTGTATTTCTTGCCCGAGCCGCAGGGACAGGGTTCGTTGCGCCCGACCTTCCCCCACGTGGACGGATCCTTCGGGTCGACGGCGGTGGCGACCATGCGGCCGTTCCGCGCCGATGATGGCGGCAAGGCGGGCGGCGGCTCCTCCATCTCGTTCTCGCCGGTCAGCGGATCGAGATGGGTTGCCTCCAGCGACTCGAAATCGCCCTCCGGCGCCAGCGGCGGCGCGCGCTGGACGAGTTCGATGCGCATCAGCTGCGAGGTGACGACCTCGCGCAGCCGCGCCAGCATGGCGCGGAAGAGCTCGAAGCTCTCCGTCTTGTATTCGTTCAGCGGATCGCGCTGGGCATAGCCGCGGAAGCCGATGACCTGCCGCAGGTGCTCGAGCATGACCAGATGCTCGCGCCACAGGTGGTCGATGGTCTGCATCAGGACGGCCTTCTCGACCTGGCGCATGATATCGGGCGTGAAGCGAACGGCGCGCTGGGCGGCCTGCTCGTCGGCGGCGCGCTTGATGCGTTCGCGTACTTCCTCGTCGGCGATGCCCTCTTCCTTCGCCCAATCCTCGATCGGCAGTTCGAGGTTGAGGATCGCCTGCACCGGCTCGATCAGGCCCTTCACGTCCCACTGCTCGGGATAGGCCTTTTCGGGGATGTGCTTGGCGACGAGGTCGTCAATGACCTCGTGGCGCATGTCGGTGACCGTGTCGGTGACCGTTTCCTGGCCCATCAGGTCGATGCGCTGCTCGAAGATAGCGCGGCGCTGGTCGTTCATCACGTCGTCGAACTTGAGCAGGTTCTTGCGGATGTCGAAGTTGCGCGCCTCGACCTTCTGCTGGGCCTTTTCCAGCGCCCGGTTGATCCACGGATGGACGATCGCCTCGTCCTCCTTCAAGCCGAGCTTCTGCAGGATGCCGTCCATGCGCTCGGACCCGAAGATGCGCATCAGGTCGTCCTGCAGCGACAGGAAGAAGTGCGAATGCCCGGGGTCGCCCTGACGGCCGGAACGGCCGCGCAGCTGGTTATCGATGCGCCGGCTCTCGTGGCGCTCCGTGCCCATGACGAAGAGTCCGCCGGCGGCGAGCGCCTCGGCCTTCAGCTTGGCGATCTCGGCGCGGATGGTGGCGATGCGCGCCTCGCGTTCCGGTCCCTCGGGAACGTCGGCGAGTTCCTGGGCGATGCGCATGTCGGCGTTGCCGCCTAGCTGGATGTCGGTGCCGCGGCCGGCCATGTTGGTGGCGATGGTGACGGCGCCGGGCACGCCGGCCTGCGCCACGATGAAGGCCTCCTGCTCGTGGTAGCGGGCATTCAGCACCTGGTGCTCGATCTTCTCCTTCTTGAGGAGCTCCGAGAGCGTCTCCGATTTCTCGATCGAGGTCGTGCCGACCAGCACCGGCTGGCGCCGTGCCGTGCATTCCCGGATGAGGGCGACGATCGCCTTCATCTTCTCGGCGGCGGTGCGATAAACCTCGTCGTCGTCGTCGATGCGGATCATCGGCATGTTGGTCGGCACCTCGACCACTTCGAGGCCGTAGATGTCGCCGAATTCCTGGGCTTCCGTCGACGCCGTGCCGGTCATGCCGGCGAGCTTGTCGTACATGCGGAAGTAGTTCTGGAAAGTGATCGAGGCGAGCGTCTGGTTCTCGGGCTGGATCTGGACGTGTTCCTTGGCTTCCAGGGCCTGGTGCAGGCCTTCCGAGTAGCGCCGGCCGGGCATCATGCGCCCGGTGAACTCGTCGATGATGACCACCTCGCCGTTGCGCACGATGTAGTCCTTGTCGCGCTGGAACAGCCGGTGGGCGCGCAGCGCCTGGTTGATGTGATGGACGACGGTGACGTTCTCGACATCGTAGAGCGAATCGCCCTTCAGCATCCCCGCCGCCTGCAGGATGCCCTCGAGCTTGATATTGCCGGCCTCGGTGAACGACGCCGAGCGCTGCTTCTCGTCGACCTCGTAGTCTTCCTCGGTCAGTTCGGGGAGGAACTTGTCGATGGTGTTGTAGAGGTCCGAGCGGTCGTCGAGCGGTCCCGAAATGATCAGCGGCGTGCGCGCCTCGTCGACCAGGATCGAGTCCACTTCGTCGACGATGGCGAAGTTGTGCCCGCGCTGGACCATCGCGCCGAGCTCGTACTTCATGTTGTCGCGCAGGTAGTCGAAGCCGAATTCGTTGTTGGTGCCGTAGGTGATGTCGGCGGCATAGGCGGCGCGGCGCTGGTCGTCGTCGAGCCCGTGGACGATGACGCCGACGCTCAGCCCGAGGAAATTGTAGATGCGCCCCATCCATTCGGAGTCGCGCTTGGCGAGGTAGTCGTTGACCGTGACGACGTGGACGCCCTTGCGCTCGAGCGCGTTGAGGTAGGTGGCGAGCGTCGCCACCAGCGTCTTGCCTTCGCCGGTCTTCATCTCGGCGATCGAGCCTTCGTGCAGCACCATGCCGCCCATCAGCTGGACGTCGAAGTGGCGCTGGCCGAGGACGCGGCGCGCGGCTTCGCGGACCGTGGCGAAAGCCGGCGCGAGCAGGTCGTCGAGCGGCGTGCCCGCGGCAAGCGCGGCGCGAAATTTGTCCGTGCGGCCGCGCAGCTCCTCGTCGGAGAGCGGCTTGACTTCGGCTTCGAGGCCGTTGATCGCGGCTACCTTGGGCTGATAGCCCTTGATGCGCCGGTCGTTGGCTGAGCCGAAGAGCTTCCGGGCGAGGCTGCCGAGACCGGCCATGACCATTCCTTACATTGTCAGGAGAATGCCGCCGGCGTCCGGCCCCCCACCCGAATGCCGGTCCGAGAGGTCGAACCCTTGTCGCGCTTCCCGGGTTTTCAAGCGTCTTTGACGCCAGGCTCTAGGACAGATAAGAGGGGGCCCGGGTGATGTCAACGGCGCCAGAAACGCCAGATAGTCGCCGTTTTCGGCCCGCTTCACGGGGCCGGAGGCGATCCAAACCAGAACGGAACCATCTTCATGGCAGTCCTTAGCGTAAACGGGCCAAAGCGGCTCGCCACGATGCTTGTCGGCGCCGCCGCCACGCTTCTCCTTGCCCTTGCGTTGCCCGCTTCGGCGGCCGACACGACCCCCGCGCCGGATGCAGCCGCGGCCGACCAGACGGTGGCCACTGTCAACGGTACGCCGATCAGGATGTCCGACCTCGCGGTCGCCGCGCAGGAGTTCGCCGATCAGCTGAAGCGTATTCCGCCCGACAAGCAGAGGGCCGCCCTCATCGACGTGGTCATCGACATCCGCCTTCTCGCCCGCGCCGCCGAGGCGGAGGGCATCGACAAGCAGCCCGATGTGGCCGGCCGCCTCGCGTTCGCGCGCGACCAGGCGCTGCGCGGCGAATATCTCCACGCCAAGGTGTTCTCCTCCATCACCGACGCCGCGGTGAAGAAGCGCTACGACGAGGAAACCGCGAAATTCGTCCCCGGCGACGAGATCCACGTCCGTCACATTCTGGTGAAGACCGAGGACGAGGCCAAGGCCGTCATCGCCGATCTCGACAAGGGCGGCGATTTCGCCAAGATCGCCACCGACAAGTCCCTCGACCCCGGCACAGCGCCGAAGGGCGGCGACCTTAGCTTCATCGGCCGTGGCCGGACGGTGAAACCCTTCGAGGACGCGGCTTTCGCCCTCGATGTCGGCGCCTATACAAAGACCCCCGTGCAGTCCGACTATGGCTGGCACGTGATCAAGGTCGAGGAGAAGCGGAAGGAGGCGCCGCCGTCCATCGACGAGCGCGCCGACGCCATTCGCCAGGCGATGGTGCAGGAGCTCTTCACCGCCGAACGCGAGAAGCTGCGCGCCGCCGCCAAGATCGAGATCGTGCCCGATCCCGCCGCCCCGCCAGCTACCCCGCCGGCGGACGCGACCACGCCGGCAACTCCGCCGGCTGACTCGACGACGCCCGCTGCACCGGCGACCCCGCCGGCCGATGCGACCGCGCCGGCGGCACCCGCCGCTCCCGCGCAATAGCCCGATAAACGGGGGCGCTCGCAAATGTCTGGCATCTCGCCACTGGCGCCGAAGACCTACCCGGAACTGCCGCCGATCGCGGGCATTCGTCTCGCGACGGCGGAAGCCGGGATAAAGTACAAGAACCGGACCGACGTGCTCCTGGCGCTATTCGATGCCGGCACCGCGGTGGCGGGCGTATTCACCCGCTCCAGGTGCCCCTCGGCGCCGGTCGACTGGTGCAAGGCCGCGCTGGCGAAGGGCAAGGCCCGCGCGCTTCTGGTCAATTCCGGCAACGCCAACGCCTTCACCGGCAAGCGCGGCCGCGAGACGGTGCGGCTCTCTGCCGCAATGGTGTCGAAGACCGTGGGCTGCAAGCCGAACGAGGTCTTCCTCGCCTCGACCGGGGTGATCGGCGAGCCACTCGACCCGCAGAAGTTCGCCACCGTCATCGACGACGCCGCGGCGCGCGCCGTGCCCGAACCCTGGGCGGCGGCCGCCCGCGCTATCATGACCACCGATACCTACCCGAAGGTTGCCACCCGTACCGCGAAGATCGGCGATTCCACGGTCACCCTAAACGGCTTCGCCAAGGGCGCCGGCATGATCGCGCCCGACATGGCGACCATGCTCGCCTTCGTCGCCACCGACGCGGCCATTGCGGCGCCGGCCCTGCAGGCGCTGCTCTCGGCGGGTGTCCGCGGCAGCTTCAATTCCATCACCGTCGACAGCGACACGTCCACCTCCGACACCCTCCTCCTCTTCGCCACGGCGAAGACCGGCCCGCGCATCGCCTCGGCCCGCGACCGGCGCCTCGCCGGCTTCCGGGCGGCGCTCGACGACCTGCTCCTCGACCTCGCCCACCAGGTCGTCCGCGACGGCGAAGGCGCCCGGAAATTCGTCGAGGTCCGTGTCGAGGGCGCCGTCTCGAAGAAATCGGCGCGGCGTATCGCCCTTTCCATCGCCAACTCGCCGCTGGTCAAGACCGCCATCGCCGGTGAGGACGCCAACTGGGGCCGCATCGTCATGGCGGTCGGCAAGGCCGGCGAGCCCGCCGACCGCGACAAGCTTGCGATCCGCTTCGGGGACATCCGCGTCGCCGTGAAAGGCGAGCGCGACCCGAAATACTCGGAGGCCGAGACCTCGGCCTACATGAAGAACGACGCCATCGTGATCACGGCCAGCCTCGGCCTCGGCACCGGCGCCGACCGGGTGTGGACCTGCGACCTCACCAAGGAATACGTCGCCATCAACGGCGACTACCGGAGCTGAAGAATTCGTCCTTCGGGGCGGGCCTGACCCGGCTCCTCAGGGCGGCGAGGAGAGTGGCAGCCAAAGGTCGGGCGGTTCTCCAGCCTCGCCAAAACGCCCAAACCCCGCCATCCTGAGGTGCTCGCCCGTCAGGGCGAGCCTCGAAGGACGCAAAATCGCATGATCCGAACGCGACCGCTAAGTCCATGACCCTCCTCCTCGTCGCCGCCTGCGCCCTCGTCGATCCCGACGGCCGCGTGCTGGTCGCCCGGCGGCCCGAAGGCAAGACGATGCCGGGGCTCTGGGAATTTCCCGGCGGCAAGGTCGAAGCCGGCGAGACGCCGGAGGCGGCGCTCATCCGCGAGCTCCGCGAGGAACTCGGCATCGACACCTCGGCCGCCTGCCTCGCCCCCCTCACCTTCGCCAGTCACGCCTACGAGAAGTTCCACCTGCTGATGCCGCTCTTTGTCTGCCGGCGCTGGCAGGGCATCCCGCAGTCGCGCGAAGGCCAGGCACTGAAGTGGGTGCGGCCGAAGGACCTGCGCACCTATCCGATGCCGCCCGCCGACCTGCCGCTGATCGCCCCGTTAATCGAACTTTTATGAGATTCGCCGACAACCGCGTCTGGTCCGCCCCGGGCCGTTACCGCGCGTTGTCATGGCCGCCCGAATCCCGAACGACATCCTCTTGCCCGCCGGCGCCGAGCCGGGCGAGGCCGCCTCCCGCCGGAGCCGCGTCGCCGCCTTCGTGCCGATCACGATAGCGGTCGTGGGCGTGGTCGCGATCCTCTTTGGCGGCGTCTCCGCCCGCCATGCCGACGCGGTGGCTCAGGACCTGATCGATCCCGTCACCACCGGTTCGATCCCGAACTGACGCCGCTTACCACAGGTTCTTCCCGTCAACCACCTTCACCGGGACGGCGTTGAGATCGAAGTCGTCGAACAGGCGCGCGTTTACGGTGACGATCGGATTGTCAAAGTCGGCAACGCCGGTCGAGTAGTCAGGCGCCTCGCTGAAAGTCCCGCACCCGCACGTCGGGCAGAAATGATGCCCGGCCGTCTTGGATCGCCAGCTATAGGTCGCGACTACATCGCGCGACGTGAGCAGCCGGAATTGCGCCGGCTTGTAGTAGGCCCACATACCTCCCCGCTTGGAACAAAAGGAGCAGGTGCAGCGCGTAACGGTCGCCGGCGCCTCGCTCACTTCGAAGCGTGTGGCACCGCAATGACAGCTTCCCTTGATAGTCATGGCTCGACCCTTATCGCTGAGAGACACCCAACTCCTATCGGAGTGCTCCTGACAGGGTCTTGTCAGGAGCCTCGCCGGCGTTCTCAGCCTCCCGCCTTCTCGCCCGCCGGTCGCTCGACGGCGCCGAGCGCATCGGCGAGACGAACCTTGGCGCTGCCAGGCCTGAGCGGCTTCTGCTGGCTGTCGTGCGGCGCCCAGCCGGACAGAGAGATCACGTCGAAGGTCGCGCGTATCCGCCCGTCGCTATCGGCGAAGCGCTCGCCATAGATCGCCGCCGCCCGGAACAGGACGGCACGGCCGACCGGGTGCCGGGTCCGCTCGACCAGCATGTTCGTCGCCCCCATCGCCCGCAGGTCGCGCATCAGGGCGAAGGCGTCGGCGTAGCGGATGGTGAAGCGGTCCTGGTCGGTGACCGGCAGCGCGAACCCGGCGCGGTGGAGAAGATTGCCGACCGCGCGCACCTCGGCGAAGGGCGCCACCCGCGGCGAGGCGCCGCCGGAAAGCTCCGCCTCGGCCGCCGCAAGGCTCTCGCGCAATTCGATGAGCGTATCGCCGCCGGCCAGCGCGGCGAGGAAGAGGCCATCGGGCTTCAGCGCGCGCCGGATCTGCGCCAGCGTCCCCGGCATGTCGTTGGTGAATTGCAGGGCGAGAACCGAGACCACGAGGTCGAGGCTTTCAGCGGCGAAGGGAAAGAGCTCCTCGTCGGCCACCACGTCGGCGCCGCCTTCCGGGAAGCGCTGGACACGCACCAGTCGTTCGATCCGGCCGGTCGCCAGCAGCCGCTCGCCCGTCACCGGCAGGATGCTTCCCACCTCGACCGCGAGGGAAAAGCGCCGCTGCACCGCCGCCAGCCGCTCGGCGAGGTCTGCCGCTACCGCCTCGAGCAGGAACCCGGCTCCGGGCGTGGCCGCGCGCAGCGCCCGTCGGCGGCGGCGGCCGAGGAGTAGCTTGTCGAAGATGCGCGGAGGCCCTGACATGATGCCGATATGGGCCTCGGCCCCCTGCCAAGTCAAAGCACGTCCGATCCCGGGGGGCACGCGTCCTTCGAGGCTCGCCGGCTGAAAGCCGGCGAGCACCTCAGGATGGCGGGGTTTGTTCGCTCCGCCGCAGTAGCTGATCGAGCCGATGCCGGTTCGCTGCCTTCGGCAATGACCAACACGACGTCGACCCGGTCGTTAGCGGGCTCCTGCTCACGCGAGGTTGCATTCGGCTCCAACAGGTCCCGCGCTGAATAACACCCAACCCCGCCATCCTGAGGTGCTCGGGCGAAGCCCGAGCCTCGAAGGACGCACCTGGAGAACCAGGACGCACCTATCGATCCACGGCGTTGCCTGGATTAGGCTCTGTCGATGGAAAGCGAAGCCGACATCGCCCCGCTGGCGCGCACACGGCCCGGCACTGGCTTGCGGGCCGTTCTTCACCGGCTTGCCGACGTGGCGCTGCCACCGCGCTGCCTTGCCTGCGGCCGGATGCTCGCCAGTCACGGCGCGCTCTGCCCGAACTGCTGGTCGCAACTCCGCCTGATCGAGGCGCCGTACTGCGCTCAGCTCGGCATCCCCTTTGCCTATGACCTCGGCGAGGGCGCGCTCTCCGCCGAGGCCATCGCCGATCCGCCGCCCTTCGAGCGCTGCCGGGCGGTGGCCGCCTTCGACGACATCGCCCGCCGCCTCGTCCACGGCCTCAATACCGTGACCAGCTTGAATTGGCAGGCTGGATGGCCCGCGCCGGCGCCAAGCTGCTTGCCGACGCGGACCTGGTCGTACCGGTGCCCCTGCACCGCCGCCGGTTGTGGTGGCGCCGCTTTAACCAGTCTGCCGCGCTCGCAAAAACCCTGGCGAAGCTCGGCAAGAAGCCGTTCGTGCCGGCGGCCCTGACGCGCATCCGGGCGACGGCGCAGCAGGTAGGCCTGTCGGCCGACGAGCGCGACCGGAACGTGCGCGGGGCCTTTCGCGTGCCGCCCGCCGAGAAGATTGGGGTCGCCGGCCGGCGCGTCCTCCTCGTCGATGACGTGTATACGACCGGCGCTACCGCCAGGGCGGCCACCCGGGCGCTTCTTCGCGCCGGGGCGTCCGCCGTCAACGTACTCGTCTTCGCCAGGGTTGTACGCGGGACGTCCTGACCGATATTCTGGGATCCGGTCCGGAGATAAACCACGCATGTCCACGTTTCGCGCAGCCGCGGTCCAGATGCAGAGCGGTATCGATGTCGGCCGGAATGTCGCCGAGGCGGTGCGCCTGATCGGCGAGGCCGCCGAAGCCGGGGCCAATTACGTACTCACCCCGGAGATGACGACGATCCTCGATCGCGATCGCGCCCGGCTGGTTGCAGCCATTGCGCCGGAGGCGAGCGACCCCTCGCTGGCCCGTTTCCGCTCTCTGGCGAGAGAGCGCGGCATCCACCTCCACATCGGCTCGATGGCGATTCGCCTCGCCGACGAGCCGGGCCTCGCGCCGGTAGCCAATCGCTCGTTTCTGATCGGCCCGGATGGCGGGATTTTAGCCACCTACGACAAGATCCACATGTTCGACGTCGACCTCGCCGGCGGGGAGAGCTATCGCGAATCCCGGCTCTATCGGCCGGGCGCGGCGGCGCGCACCGCCGAATTGCCGTGGACGAAGCTCGGAATGACCATCTGCTACGACGTGCGTTTTCCAAATCTTTACCGTGTTCTTGCAAAGTCGGGGGCGTCGATGATCGCTGTACCCGCTGCGTTCACCCAGACGACCGGCCAGGCCCATTGGCATGTCCTCGTTCGGGCGCGGGCGATCGAGACCGGCGCATACGTCATTGCCGCCGCGCAAGCCGGCCATCATGAAGATGGCCGCGACACCTACGGGCACAGCATGATCGTCGATCCCTGGGGAAAGATCCTCGTCGAAGCCGGCACCGAGCCGGGCTTCGTCATCGCCGACATCGACCCGGCTGAAAGCGCCCTCGCCCGTTCCCGCATCCCCGCGCTCGCCAACGAGCGCACTTTCACCGCGTCCTCCCCGTCCGAGCCGGCGCGTCTGAAGACAGCCTCCTGAGGAGATCGATTTGATCCGTTACTCGCTCCGTTGCGACAAGGACCACGAGTTCGAAGCCTGGTTCCGCTCCAGCGCCGAATATGACCGCTTGGAAGCGGCCGGCGCCAATGCCTGCCCGCTGTGCGCCTCCACGTCGACCGGCAAGGCCGTAATGGCGCCGTCCGTGGCGCGCTCGGACCGGGGCACGCCCGCCACCGGCGAAAAAGTGCAGCTCGCCTCGACACCGGACCCGAAGCAGAAGGCGCTGCTTGCCGCCATCAAGGAACTGCGCCGTCAGGTCACCGAGCACGCCGATTATGTCGGCCACCGCTTCGCCGACGAAGCCCGCAAGATCCATTACAACGAAGTCGAGGCGCGCAGCATTTACGGCGAAGCGACCAGCGAGGACGCGCAGAAGCTGGTCGAGGAGGGCATTGACTTCGCTCCCCTGCCGCCGATGCCTGAGGAGCGCAACTAGCCGATGGCACGTTTCGTCATCACCGGGGCAAATCGCGGCATCGGCCTGGCGCTGGCCAGGGCCGTGGCGGCGCGCGGAGACCAGGTCGTCGCCGCGGTGCGCCGATCCTCCGCCGAACTGAAGGCGCTTGGTGTCGAAGTCCACACCGGCGTCGACGTGGGCGATGACGCCAGCGTCGCGGCATTCGCCAAAGCGATCGCCGGCAAGCCGGTCGACGTGCTCGTCAACAACGCCGCCATCCATCACAGCGACTCGCTCGCCGCCATGGATTTTGCCAGGCTGCGCGACCAGTTCGAGGTGAATTCCCTCGGCCCCATCCGGATGACCCGCGCCCTCCTCCCCAACCTCGGCAAGGGAGCCAAGGTCGCCATCATCACCAGCCGTTCCGGCTCGATCGGCGACAACGGCTCCGGCGGCAACTATGGCTACCGCATGTCGAAGGCGGCGGTGAACATGGCCGGCGTCAACCTCGCGCTGGAGCTGAAGCCGAAGGGCATCGCCGTCGCTCTCCTCCATCCCGGCATGGTGGCGACCGACATGGGCTCCAGCCCGGCGGCCATACCCCCGGCGCTCTCCGCCGAACGCCTGCTCGCCCGCATCGACGCCCTCACCCTCGCCACCACCGGCAAGTTCCTGCACGCCGAAGGCCACGAACTGCCCTGGTAGCAGTTGCCGCGTGGACGCCCGCCCACGGGCGAGATGGGCTGTCCTCCTCCCGTCAGCCAGATCATCGCGAGCCGGCCTCGATGGCGAATATCGACGTCAAGCCGCGGACCCGGGTCAAGACCAGGGTCGAGCGGCCGAAGCTGCACAAGGTTATCCTCGTCAACGACGATTTCACGCCGCGCGAGTTCGTCGTGACCGTGCTGAAAGGCGAGTTCCGCGTCACCGACGACCAGGCCTACAAGATCATGATCACGGCGCACCGGCGCGGCGTCTGCGTCGTCGCGGTCTACACAAAGGACATCGCCGAGACCAAGGCGACGCGGGCCACCGACGCCGGCCGCGCCAAGGGCTACCCCCTTCTTTTCACGACCGAGCCCGAAGAATAGTGCTGGTCCGCCGCCGATGACGGGGCCGTCGCCCGGCGCGCTGTCCGCCTCGCCGTCGGGCGGCGCCTGGCGTCCTCCGGCGCCGGTCCCGAAGGAAATGCTGTCGCTCGCGGACGGCGAGCTCCTCGCGATGCTGCCCGAGGCCGGCTACGAACGGAGCATCATCCCGCTGCGCAAGGGCAAGCGACCGATCACCATCCTCAACGACCCGGCCGCCATCCGTTCGGTGCTCGTCGACAACGCCATGCGCTTCCCGAAGAGCGACGTCATGGTCGCGGCCCTCGAGCCGCTGGTCGGCGAGGGGGTGCTCATTTCCAACGGCGCGCTCTGGCGCCGTCAGCGAGCCATGCTCGATCCCGCCTTCGCCCACATGCGCGTGCAGGCCATGTTCCCGACCATGGCACGGGCGATCGAAGCCTTCATCCGCCGGCTGCGTGATACCAAGGGTGCGTTCGCCTTGGACGAGGAGATCAGCAGCCTCGCCCTCGAGATCATCTGCCGCTCGATCTTCTCGGACGGCCTCGACGGCGACACCGCCCGCCACGTCTTTGAAGCCTTCTCCGCCTACCAGCGCACCCTCCCCCAGGCTGGTCCGATGGTGCTTCTCGGCTATGCCCGCCACGACGACGGTCCCGAACTCCGGCTGGCGACGGAGACGCTTCGCACCCTCGTCGGCGGGTTGGTCGAAGCCCGCCTGTCGCGCAGGGCCTCCGAGGCAGAACCTGGCGATGTCCTCCAGTCGATCCTTGACGCGCGCGATTCTGCCGGCCGCGGCTTCGCGATGCGCGAGATCGTCGACCAGGTCATGGTCTTCTTCCTCGCCGGCCACGAGACTTCGGCGAGCGCCCTAACCTGGGCGCTGTTCATCCTGTCACAGCTGCCGGATACCGCCGCGGCGGTTCGCGCCGAAGTCGAGTCCGTCGCGCCCGATCGCCCTCTGAAATACGAGGAGGTCGGCGGGCTGGCGCTGGTCCGCACAATATTCCTCGAGACCCTTCGCCTCTATCCGCCCGCCGCCTTCCTGACGCGCCTCGCCCTCGAGCGGACCGCCTTCGGCGAGCACGTCGTCGAAGCGGGCAGCCTGGTGGTGATTTCACCGTGGCTGGTGCACCGCCACCGCGCGCTCTGGGACGCGGCCGACCGCTTCGTTCCCGCGCGTTTCTCGCGGCAGCGCGAGAAGGAAATCCGCTCCGGCTCGTTCATCCCCTTCGGCCTCGGTCCGCGCGTCTGCCCCGGCCGCGTCGTCGCCATGATCGAGGGGCCGTACCTCATGGCGGAGATCATCCGCCACTTCGATCTGGAGGTACTGAATGCAGCGGAGATCATGCCGGTCGGGCGCTTGACTGTCCGTCCCAATGTGGGGATTAACTGTCTGGCGAGGCCCGCCCGCGCGGATCTTCCGGCGACCTGAACGGCGGCACGGCACGAAACCGGACACGAAGAGCGGGAACCGCTTGAGCCTCGACCAGCAGACCTTCCAAGTCGTCGCCGACACCATCGCGGAAGAATGCGCGGTTCCGCGCGACAAGATTCTGCCGGACAGCAACATCGCCTTCGACCTCGGCCTCGACAGCATTGCCTTCCTCGACGTCTGCTACGCTCTCGACCTGAAGCTCGGCATCAAGATTCCCTTCGAGCAGTGGGTCAACGACATCAATTCGGGCAAGACCAGCTCGAAGGACGCCTTCAAGGTCAGCAGTCTCGTCCACGAGATCAGCCAGCTGGTCGCCGCGAGCAAGGCGGCGCCGGCCGCTCTGGCCGCTTCCGGCGATGCCGCGCCCTGAACGATGGGCCTGAACGGCCCGCGACGTGAAGTCTGGGTGACCGGCCTTGGCCTCGTCTCCTCCCTTGCAACCACGCCCGACGAGCACTGGCTGACGCTGAACGCCACGCCCGCGCCGCGCCTCGCCGAACTGCGCAACACCGGCTGCGCCGTCCATCCGCTGCCGGCGATCGACTATTCGTCCGAGATCCCCAATCCGATGGAGCGGAAGCGGATGGGCCCGCTGCAGGCCCTCGGCGTCTACACCGCCGGCCAGGCGCTCCGCTCGGCCGGGCTGAAAGGCAACGAGGATATCCTTTCCCGCGCGGCCGTGATCGTTGGCGGCGCCGGCGGCGAGCGCGACATCGCCCTCGATGAGGCGATCTTCAGCGAGCCGCTCGTATTCGCCTCGCCGGCCGCACTGAACCAGAAGCTCTCCGAGCGCATGCGGCCGAGCCTTTTCCTGTCGCAGCTCCCCAACCTGCTCGCCGGCAACATTTCGATCCTGCACGGCATCGGCGGCGGTTCGCGCACGACGATGGGCGATGAACTCGCCGGCGCCACTGCTGCCAAAATCGCATTCGACCTCGTCGCCGACGGCAACTACGACGTTGCCCTCGTCGGCGGGGCGTTCAACGCCGAACGGCTGGACCTCCTCCTGCTCTACGGCTCCGGCGACTACCTCTGGCGACAACCCTACCGGCCGGTGACCGGGCGCGACGGCGACGGCGGCCTCCTCCTCGGCACGCTCTCGGCCTTCCTCGTCCTCGAGGAGGCCGGCCACGCCCGTGCCCGTGGCGCCATCCCGTTGGCCCGCCTCGACGGCGTCGTGTACCGCCACAGCCGCCGAAATCCCGGCGACGTTGCGCGCACCGTCGGCGAGCTTTGTGCGCAATTGGCCTCGCGCCCCGGCGCTTCCCCTGGGGTCATTTCGGGCGCCACCGGCATTGCCCAGCCGACGAAAGAGGAGCTTGGCCGGTTGGCGGCGACAGCCGCGCGATCGGATCTGCCGATCCGGCTGACCGGATCGCTCTTCGGGCATGGCATGGAAGCCTCGTTTCCATTCAACCTAGCCCTCGCCGCGCTGGCGCTGCGAAGCGGCCGCCTCTACCCGCCGGCGCCCGGCGATCCGGCGAGCCCGCGCGACGGCGACGATATCGACCACCTGTTCGTCACCGGCGTCGGCCACTGGCGCGGCGAAGCGGCGGCCATGCTCTCCGCGGTGGAGGTGGAGGCGTAGTCATGCCCGTCCCGCGCGCCACCGACCGCTCCCGGCCCGCCGTGTGCGTGACCGGCATGGGCATCGTCACCTCGCTCGGCACCGGCAAGGACGACAACTGGGCGGCACTGACCGCGGGCCGGTCCGGCGTCGGCCCGATCGGCCGCTTCGATACCACAGGCCTCAGGACCACCATCGGCGCGACCCTCAACGACCCGGCGCTGGATGCGCTGCCGTTTCCGCTCCGCACCGAGCGCGTCGCCGCCACGGCGTTGCGCGAGGCGGCCGTCGAAGCGGGCCTCTCCGCCGGGCAGCTGAATGGACCGTTGTTCCTGGGCGTCCCGCCCGTCGAAATGAGCTGGGCGCCGCGCCTCGCGCTGGCGCTGGAAGCCGGCGGCGGCGGCAAGGTCACCTACGACGAACTCGTCGCGGCTACCACGGGCGGCGCCCGCCGCGCCAATCACCGGACGTTCCTGTCCGGCGGAATCGCGGCCCGCCTGATGGAAGCCTTCGATGTTCCGGGAGCGCCCACCGTCGTCAACACCGCCTGCGCTACCGGCGCGACAGTGATCCAGCTTGCGGCGGAAGCCA
>JBBQGL010000032.1:0-30255 GCA_038323025.1 Hyphomicrobiales bacterium | reverse complement strand
ATCTGCCGCTGCACGGGCTACGAGCCGATCATCAACGCGATCCTTGCCGCCGCCGCCGAGATGCGCGCCGCGAAGAGCGCCTGAGGAGCGCGACGATGGTCCAGCACATCAAGGAATTCTTCGCCGCCGAGCGCGACGAGGGCATGCATGCCGTCGGGACCAGCGAGGTCCGCTCGGATATCTCCGGTCACGTGACCGGGAAGACCCAGTTTTATGCCGACCGGCAAATCCGCGGCCTGCTGCACCTGAAAATGGTGCGCAGCCCCCACGATCATGCGCGCATTCGCGGCGTCGACGTCTCCGAAGCTGCCAGGATGCCGGGAGTGGTGCGCGTTCTCGGCCATGCCGACGTGCCGGCAAACATCTACACGATCCTGAAACTCATCCAGGTCGAGCCGGACGACGAGCCGGTGCTCGCCGACGGCAAGGTTCGTTACAAGGGCGAGCCGGTTTTGGCGGTGATCGCCGAGAGTGAGGCTGCGGCGCGCGCCGCGGTGGCCAGGGTCAAGGTCGACTACGAGGTGCTGCCTGCGGTCCTCGATGTGGAGGAAGCGCTGAAGCCCGGAGCCCCGCTGGTCAACGAGTACCACGGCCACAACTACTTCACCTACGAGGGGCATCACTGCCGCCGCGTACGCCATGGCGATGTCGACAAGGGCTTTGCCGCCGCGGACCACGTCATCGAGGAGCGCTACCAGTCCGCGCCGATCGAACACGCCCCGGTGGAGACCACGGGCTGCGTCGTCGTGCCGGAAGCGAACGGCCGGCTCACCTGCTATTCCAATACGCAGGCGCTTTTCTTCACGCTCGACAATGCGGCGCTGATCCTGAAGGTGCCGTTCCAGAAGCTCCGCCTGATCGGCGGCACGGTTGGCGGCGGTTTCGGCGGCAAGGTCGACGTGATCGTCGAGCCGATTGCCATGCTGGCCGCCATGCTGACCAACCGGCCGGTGAACTTCGGCTACAGCCGCGAGGAGGAGATGCAGGTCTCCAGCCCGCGGGCGGCCGAGCGCATCTACATCAAGGACGGGGTGATGAAGGACGGGCGGATCGTCGCCCGCCAGATCAGGCTTTACGTCGACTCCGGCGCCTATTCGCGGCACAGCCCGTACGGCACTACCAAGGCTGCAGCCCACATGCCGGGGCCCTACACGATCCCCAACGTCCACGTCGACTGCCACTGCGTCTACACGAACCGTACGCCCTCTTCGGCGATGCGCGGGTTCGGCGTAACCATCGGCGACTTTGCGCTGGAAGTGCAGATGGACAAGCTCGCCCGTCTGCTCCGCATGGACCCGATCGAATTCCGGATGCGCAACGCCTACCGGGACGGCGACATGAAGGCGCACGGCAAGGTGACCGACGGCGCCGCGCTGGTCGAGGTCATGCAGGCGGCGGCGAAGATGGCCGACTGGCCGCTCTCCGCGCAGGGCGCGCGTGCCTCCTCGCTGCGGCGGGAGTCCTGAGATGGCAAAGGCGCGCGGACGCGGGGTTGCCGCCGTCAATTACCCCACCGGCATGAATCTCGGCGGCGATCCGAGCCAGGCCCTGATTCACGCAACCACGACCGGCAATTTCGTCGTTTCGCTGGCGGCGGTCGACCTCGGCCAGGGCCTGAAAACGGTCATGGCCCAGATTTGCGCCGAGGCCATCGGCGTGCCGGTGGAGACGGTGATCATCGACACCGGCGACACCGACACCGGTCCGCACGACATGGGAACCTTCGCCAGCCGCGCCACACACCGCGTCGGCAACGCCATCATCGCGGCGGCGAGGGAGGCACGCGAGGCGCTGATGCAGGTCGCGGCCGATGAGATGGAGGTCGGCGTCGCCGACCTCGTAACCGACGGCAAGGGCAAGATTCACGTGGTCGGCGTACCGGGCAAGTCGATCTCGGTGATCGAGGTGGCGCTTGCCGCCCATTTCAAGCACGGCCGGACGGTGTCGGGCCGCGGCATGGTGCTGCCGACGCGCTCCTATCCCGATCCGAAGACCGGGAAAATGTCGCCCGCGAACACCTATGCGCATGCCTGCACGGTCGCGGAAGTCGAAGTGGATACCGAGACCGGCGAAGTAACCGTGCTGTCGCTGAAGAGTGCGTATGAAATCGGCCGCGCGCTCAACCCGCGCATGGTCGAGCAGCAGATCGTCGGCGGGGCCTGGATGGGCATGAGCCACGCGCTCTACGAAACCACCGAGCCGTACTATCCGGATAGGTCGCACGGGCCGGTCGACTTCAACGAATACCTGATGCCGGGTCCGGGAGACCTGCCGGTCTTCGAGAGCGCCATCCTCGAGCGCCCTTCGTCGGACGGGCCTTACGGCGCCAAGGGGGTCGGCGAGATGACCGCCAACTCGCCGATACCGGCGATCGCCAACGCCATCTTCGATGCCGTCGGCGTGCGGGTCGATTCGCTGCCGATCACGCCGGAAAAGGTGTTGCGCGGAATCCTTCTGCTGAACCGCGCCGAAGCCGGCTGACCTGTGACCAGGGGAAGAAGACGATGTTGAAAGTGATGTCGCTGATGAAGCGGAAGGAAGGCATGAGCTTCGCAGACTATCGCAACTGGATCATGAACGATCATCCGAAGTTGGCGACCAGGATGCCTGGATTGCGCGGTTACCGCGTCAATGCGCCGAAGGAGGAGAACCCGGACGCGCCGCATGATTCGATTAGCGAGATGTGGTTCGATGACGCCGCGGCGCGCACGGCCGCGATGGCAACCGAAGCCGGCAAGGCCGCCGGCGCCGATGCCGCCGCGCATTGCTCCAGCCGCTTCCATTTCCTTGTCGAGGAAAAAGTGCTCCTCTAGCCGGCGATGCAGCGGGCCATCGTCGATGCGCACCACCATATCTGGCGACAGCGCGATCTGCCGTGGCTGGTCGGGCCGATGTTGCCGCGCATCTTCGGACCGTACGAGCCGATCCGCCGCGACTACCCCATAGCCGAATATCTCGCCGACATTGCCGGCAGCGGCGTCACGAAATCGGTTTACGTACAGGCCAACTGGGCGCCGGCCGAGGCGGAGATGGAAGTTGCCTGGGTTCAGGCTGTCGCGGACGAAACCGGCTGGCCGCACGGTATCGTCGGCTATGCCGACCTGTCGGCGGCGGACGTGCGGCCGGCGCTGGAGCGGCTGATGAAGTATCCGCTCATCCGTGGCGTGCGCATGCAACTGCACTGGCACGAGAACCCGCAATACCGGTTCGCGCGGGCCCCCGACGTCGTCGACGATCTGGCGTTTCGCCGTAACTTCGCGGCGCTTGCCGACTACGGGCTGTCCTTCGACCTGCAGGTGTTCGCGCCGCAGATGACCGGAGCCGCGCGGCTCGCCGCGGATTTTCCGAAGACGACGTTCATCCTCCAGCATGCCGGCATGCTGGAGTCGCTTTCCGATGCCGGCCGGCGGGAATGGCGGACGGGCATGACGCGCCTCTCCGAGCAGCCGAACGTCTTTGCCAAGCTGTCCGGGCTCGGCACGTTCATCCACCGCAACGACGCTGCGCACATAGCCTGGATCGTCAACGAGACGGTCAGGATGTTTGGCGCGAACCGCTGCCTGTTCGGGTCCAACTTCCCGATCGAAAAGCTGTGGACCGACTACCCGTCGCTGATCGGCGCCTATCGTGCGGCCGTGGCGCGCTACGCGGAGGCCGAACAGGCCGACATCCTCGGTGGGGTAGCGGAGCGCGTGTACCGACTGGCCTAGCAGGCTACTGCGCGCAGATCACCACGCGCCCGAATGCGTGCCACATGGCGCAGGGACTGAATCCGAAGGTGTAGGTGCCGCTGGTCGGAAGGGTTGTGTGCAGCGTGCCGTCGGCTTCCGCATCGCCGAAATAGAAACCGCCCGGCCCACTGACGTCCGGACTGCGAGCGTCCCATTCCGCCGTCAGGTCCTCCGGCTCTGTCGACTCACCATTGGCGGAATAAGCCAAGCCGTTCATCCGGACTTCGACACGTTGGCCGGCCGAGAACTTGCCGGTGAACTCCGTGGCCATGCCTTCGTAGACCCAGCAACTCTTGCCCTTCGCGAAACGGATGGGTGCCGACTCCGGGTTCACGCAGGAGCTGGCCACCGCGATGTCGGGAAGGCCGATTGCGAGCAAGCCGAGGAGCGGGATAGCGACTGACCTTGGCTGCATCGGATTTCCCCCTCAAACCGACCGTCGCACCGGCGCGCCCTTGCCGAAGCCGCAGCCGCCTTCGGCGAGCACGGCGAGCAGCGGGGTCTGGGCGTAGAGCCGCACGACGAAGCCGGGGTCGTTGGAGATGGCGATGACGCGGCCGTCGCGCACTTCAAGGATGTCACCGCCAGCCGCGATGACCGCATCGAGCGCTGCCTGGGTGCCGGCCAGCGCAAACACGGCGATCGGCCGCCCTCCTGGCGGGAAGGTAGCCGAGACCAGGCAGATGACTATCCAGGTGAGCACGCCGAGCGGTACGCCGATGAGATACGGTCTCAGCGTTCGTGCAAGACCGCCTGCGTCGGGATGCCGGACGACGCCGGCTTCGATTCCATGCATCAGGTGAAGGTTTGCCCTAATCGGCCGGTCGTCAAGACCGGCGCGCCTACTGGTGCCCCAATATCGGGTGCGGCTGATATGGCTCCGCCAGCGACTTCAATTCGTTGGCGTCGAGTTTGAGGTCGAGGGCTTTGAAATTGTCGTCGAGGTGCTCGACCTTCGACGAGCCGATGATCGGCGCGGTGATACCGGGCTGGGCCAGAATCCAGGCAAGCGCCACCTGCATGTTGGAGACGCCGTGCTTCTGCGCGATCTCGGTGACCCGATCAACGATCTTGAAGTCGTCGTCGCGGTAGTAAAGGCTGTGGGCGTAAGCGTCGGTGCGCGCCCTGACCGTCTCGCCCTTGTCCTGGCGGCGGCGATTGCCGGCGAGGAAGCCACGCGCAAGCGGGCTCCATGGAATGAGACCGATCCCCTCGCTCAGGCAAAGCGGGATCATCTCGCGCTCCTCCTCGCGGTAGACCAGGTTGTAGTGGTTCTGCATGGTGACGAAGCGGCTGAGGCCGAGCCGGTCGGAGATCTCGAGCATCTTCGCGAACTGCCAGGCCCACATTGACGAGGCGCCGATATGGAGCGCCTTGCCCGCTTTCACGACGTCGTTCAGCGCCTCCATGGTTTCTTCCATCGGCGTCGTCCGGTCGAAGCGATGAATCTGGTAAAGGTCGACATAGTCCATGCCGAGACGACGGAGTGAATCGTCGATCGCGTGCATGATGTGCTTTCGCGACAGGCCGCGCTGGTTGGGATCCGGCCCGGTCGGATTGAATACCTTGGTGGCAACCACCACCGAGTCGCGCCTGACCCCGAAGTGCCGGAGCGCCCGGCCGGTGACTTCTTCGCTGGCCCCGTCGGAATACATGTCGGCAGTGTCGAAGAAGTTGATGCCGCCATCGAGGGCGCGCTTGATGAGGGGCAGCGATTCAGCCTCGTCGAGCACCCACTCGCGCCACTTCCTGGCGCCGTAGGTCATCATGCCGAGACAGAGGCGGGAGACCTTGGTGCCAGTCGCGCCGAGATTGACGTAGTCCATGACACGGGCTTTCGGATTGTTTCGGAACCGCCCGGACTATGGTCCGAAGGGTGTCGCTGGTGAAGCCCTGCGCGGGCGGCTTTGCGCAAAAAGCCGTGATCAGTGGCGAATAGTGAACAGCGCAGCCTCGTCGGTGCTGACCATGAGCCGCAACCTGTCAGGCAGGAAACCCGACAAATTCGGCACCGAGCCGGCGTCGAGAAGGAGGACGTAGTCGAAGCTCGCCTGCCAGCCGGCTAGGTAGGGCGCGTCGACAAGAGCGGCCGCTGGCGCGGAATCCACGGCGAGCAGGGCGTAGTCGGGCGGCTCGGCGTTGGGGGCCGCGATCCGATCATAGGGGGGAAGCACCCGCAGCGGTTCGAGGGTCGGGTCCGCGGAGAGGGCCGGCCAGAATGCGGTTCGCTCGATGGTGAGCAAACCGCCCATATTCAGGTCGAGCCGCGACAGGTCGGGCAGCGAGCGCCCCCATCGCTCATGGAGGACATAGTCCGGGTTGTGGCGCTCGGGCGCGGCTGAGGCGACGAGGACGCGGGCGCCGGCCTCGACGCCGGAAATTGCCCGGCGGACGTCGGCAACGTCCCGCCGGTGTTCGTTCCAAACGAATCCGACAAGCGAGCTGCGGACGACCAGCAGCAACGCCAGGCCCATCGCGACGATGCGGCCCTGTCCGGTCGGGAACACCGGGCGAAAACCAGCGAAGAGCAGCAGGCCCATCATCAGGGGCAGCCGCGTCGCGGTGTAGGCGCCGCGGTTCATGGTGCCCGGTGCAACGACATAGACCACGAGCAGAATCAGCAGCGCGACCAGGCTTCCCGCATCGAAGGCACTCTTTCGCCAGGCGAGGATGACAACGGCGGCAACCGCGAGGCCGGTCAGCATCGTCAGCGGCTTGCTGTAAGTCATGAAGGGCACGAAGAGCTCGAAGAGCTTTCTCGCGACCGGATCCCACAGCGTCTCGCCCCGCGACGGCGGGAAGTTCGAAAAGGCGAAGAGAATAACTGCGGGAGCAAGCGCGACGGCGACAAGCAACGCGGCCTTTCCGAACTCCTGAACGGTCAGTGTCCTGTCGCGCCTGTGGAGCCAGACGCGTGCCAGTTCCTGCGAACCAATCAGGAGCGCGAAGAACAGCACCGCGAAGATATGGCAGAAGAACACGACCACGGTCGCGGCCGCGCCGCCGAGCGCGACGAGTGCCGGTGGACGGTCGCGGATGCGGATCCAAAGGGCCGCACCGAGAAGCGCGAAGCCGATGCCGTAGAGGAAGTTCAGGAAGCCGAGAAAGAAGATGCCGTTGAAGCCGACGAGGCCGGCGGCGAGCGGCCACCAGGAGCGCACGCCAAAAGCGGCGCGGTGGTACGCGATCGCGCCGATCACCGGAAGGAACAGCGCGCCGGCGAGAAGCAGGCGGCCGGCCACATGAACCGGGAACACATGGAGGAGTGGCGGCCCGACGATATCGATGGCGAGGTTGGGGAAAATGGTCCAGTGCGGCGCATACATCGCCGAAAGGAGTGGATTGCCGGCGCCGAAGGCCAGCACGTAGGCCTGCGCCAGGTGATTGGGATAATCGAGGACCGGCGGCAGATCGACCAGGAAGAACGGAAAGGCGAGGACCACGACCAGCGCGGCCAATGCCGGCCACCACAGCCTCATCGGATTCTCGGCGGCCATGGCCGTTCACCTCACTACGGGACGAGCGCTCGCTCCCCGAGGAACACGGCCAATTCTCTCGAATCTTATGGTTAACGAAGGCCTAACGGGCGCTCCAACCGCCGGTCAGGCCCAGTCCTCCGGCGGCGGCGGTTTCATCGCGCCGGTCATAATCGCCACGGCGTCCGACATCGTGAATTTCTTCGGGTCGATCACCGCGATGCGCCGGCCGAGGCGATGAATGTGAATCCGGTCGGCGACCTCGAAGACGTGCGGCATGTTGTGGCTGATCAGAATGATCGGCAGGCCGCGCCGTTTCACGTCGAGCATGAGCTCGAGCACCTTCCGGGATTCCTTGACGCCGAGAGCGGCGGTCGGCTCGTCCATGATGATGACGCGACTGCCGAAGGCGGTAGCGCGCACCACCGCGACACCCTGGCGCTGGCCGCCCGACAGGGTCTCGACCGTCTGGCCGATATTTTGAATCGTGAGCAGGCCAAGGGAGTTCAGATGCTGGCGCGCCTCGTGCCGCATCCCGGAGCGGTCGAGGAGCCGGAAATATTGTCCGAGAGGTCCGCTCTTTCGCCTTTCCCGCCCGAGAAACAGGTTGTCGGCGATCGAGAGCGACGGCGACAGGGCGAGGTTCTGGTAGACGGTCTCGATACCGGCCTGACGCGCTTCGAGCGGCGAGCGGAAATTCACCACCTTCCCGTCCATCAAGACCTGGCCCTGGTCGGGCATGATGGCGCCGTTGAGGACCTTGATCAGGGTAGATTTCCCGGCGCCGTTGTCACCGATAACCCCCAGGATTTCGCCGGGGCGGAGATCGAAATCGGCGTGATCGAGGGCGACGACGCGGCCGTAGCGCTTGACCAGGTCGCGCGCCTGCAGGATGGGCTGGACCGCGGTCGCGGGAGCGACGCTGCCCGCCATATCGAGAGCTGCACTCATGCCGACACCCTCCGGATCCACTGGTCGAGCGAGACGGCGACGATGATCAGCAGCCCGACGGCGAATTCCTGCCAAAGGGCGTCCGCGCCGGCGAGCGCAAGGCCGTTACGGAAAACGCCGACGATGAGCGCGCCGACGAGCGTGCCGACGATCGAGCCGCGTCCCCCGAAGAGGCTGGTGCCGCCGATCACGACGGCAGTGATCGAGTCGAGATTGGTGTTGCCGCCGCCGAGCGAGCTGATGGCGCCGATGCGCCCGATGAGTACCCAGCCGGCGATGGAGCAGATGACGCCGGCGAGGGCATAGACCGCAATCAGCGTGCGCGTGATGCTGATGCCGGCGAGCCGGGCGGCGTCGGGATCGTCACCGGTGGCGTAGATATGCCGTCCGAAGGCAGTTCGGTTGAGGATGTACCAGACGAGCGCCGCCATCAGCAGCATCAGGATAGAGCCGTAGGTCAGGGGCGCACCCAAAACCTTGATCGAGCTGCCCATAAACTGAAGGAACGGCGCGGCTGCTTCCACGTCCTGCTGGCGGATGGTCTGGCTGCGCGAATAGCCGAGGATGAGCGCCCCGAAAATGCTCCACGTGCCCAGCGTCACGATGAAGGGCGGCAGCTTCATGAAGGTGACGAGGGCGCCGTTGACCAGACCGCAGGCGAGCCCGGTCAGCAGTCCGGCTGTAAATCCGATGACGGTTGCGGCGATCGCGGCTGAACCTGGGTCAAGGTCGATGCCGGCGTAACTGGCGAGCCACGTGACGCCGGCCGGAAGGCCGGAGACGACCGCCAGGCGACCCATGACCACGCTCGACAGCACCATGATCGCGCCGACCGACAAATCGATGCCGGCGGTTAGGATGATCAGCGTCTGGGCAATGCCGACCACCGCGATGATCGTAACCTGCTGCAGCACCAGAGACAGGTTAAACGGCGCGAAGAAGCGGCCGCCGACGAGGAGGCTGAAGAAGCCGACGGCGAGTATCAGGACGATGAAAGGGATGGCAGTCGGATTGCCGTGCAGGAAGTGCTGCAGCCTTCGTAGAATCGATTTGTTCGTGGCGTCAAAGGAGGCAATTGCCAGGTCCGGCGCAGACGTCGCCACCTGTTCGTAGTGTGCGGGCCCGGAGGAGTTGACGACTTCGCTCGCCCTGTCCATGGGTCACCACCTAGCTGAAGTGCCAAGAATCTAACGGAAAAGAGCGGCTGCAGCCAGCCGCTCTCTTCGTTGTGTGCCCTACATCGTAGACAATGTAGCGAGGCTTAGCCCCAGCACTTCGCCAGGCCCTCCTTGACCGAAATCGAATCGACGCCGGCAACCGGCTTGTCGGTGATCAGGCCAACGCCGGTATCGAAGAACTTGAGGCCGGGAGTCGGCTCAGGCTTCTTGCCGGTCTTGACGAAATCGACGATCGCCTGGACGCCCTTCGACGCCATCAGCAGGGGATATTGCTGCGAGGTGGCACCGATGATGCCGGCCTCGACGTTCTTCACGCCCGGGCAGCCACCGTCGACGGAAACGATCAGCACGCCGGTTCCCTTGCCGGCGGCCTTAAGCGCTTCGTAAGCGCCCGCGGCGGTCGGTTCGTTGATCGTGTAGACGACGTTGATGTCCGGATCCTTCTGGAGAAGGTTCTCCATCCCGGTCCTGCCGCCCGGCTCGCCGCCGGCGCCGTATTGGTGGCCGACGATGCGCTTGTCAGTCTCTTCGCCGTAGTGATTGGGGTCCTTGATGTCGATACCGAAGCCTTCCATGAAGCCCTGGTCGCGCAGAATGTCGGTGGTCGGCTGGCTTTCAATGGCATCGAGGAAGGCGATGTGAGCGTCCTTGGCCTTGTCGCCGAGGGTGCCCGCCGCCCACTTGCCGATGAGCAGGCCGGCCTTGCGGTTGTCGGTGGCGAAGGTTGCGTCGGCGGCCTCGATCGGCTCGAGCGCGGTGTCGAGAGCGATGACGAGGATACCTGCGTCGCGGGCCTTCTTGATCGTCGGAACGATCGCCACGGTGTCGCTCGGCGTGATCAGGATGCCCTTCGCGCCGGCCGCGATCAGGGTCTCGACGGCGGCTACCTGGCCTTCATTGTCGCCATCATATTTGCCGGCGAACGACTGAAGCTCGACGCCAAGTTCCTTGGCCTTCGCCTGGGCGCCTTCCTTCATCTTCACGAAGAAGGGGTTGGTTTCGGTCTTGGTGATGAGGCCGATGAGGTCGGCGGCGTAGGCCGAGACCGACAGCGCGCCGAGCGCAAAGGCGCCGGCAACGACGGTTGATAGCAAGCGGGATCTTGTCAGCACTGCTTCCTCCTTGGTGCACCTTCGTCCGCACGTCGCGGCCGGGTGAACGGTTTGATTTTCATTGGCCGAAGGCTGGGGGTCTTGTCGGTCTCGCCTCCGCTCAAAATGCGCCCGCAAGGCGAGCGCCCGACTAGCTTGGACGACACACCAACCGGCCATTCTTGTCAATATGTAAATCGAGTTGATTTAGTTGTTGACGCAAACCGGAAGCCGCCGTCAAGGTGAGGGAGTTGGCTGGCATTCCGGCCTCTGCGGTCCCAGCCGTGGCGACCGGGGAGGTGGAATCCACAGCCGGGGTGCTTCGCCCCGGCGCCGGCCGACGTGCCGGCACCGTAGCAATGAGATCCAGCGAACTGCCTCCCACCGAAGCCGCTCGGCCACACGCCGACCTTGCGCGTGGCACCAACCAGAATCGCGTCCGTCTCTACAACGAGCGTCTGGTCCTGTCGCTCATCCGCCGCCATGGCAGTCTGCCGCGCGCCGAAATCGCGCGCCTCACGGCGCTGTCGGCACAGACGATCACGGTCATCATGCGTGCGCTCGAGCGCGACCAACTTGTCCTCAAGCAAGACCGCCAGCGTGGAAAAATCGGGCAGCCCTCGATCCCATTCACACTGAATCCCGATGGTGCCTTCTCGCTCGGGCTGAAGATCGGCCGGCGCAGCAGCAAACTCATCCTCATGGATTTCGCCGGCGGCGTCCGCCGATCCTTCCGCGAGACCGGCAGCTACCCCACACCGGCCGGGGTGCTCGATTTTGTCGCGAAGTCGCTGGGGTCCCTGAACGAGGAGCTCGCCCCGGAGGTGAAGCGGCGGATCGCCGGGCTTGGCATTGCCGCGCCCTTCGAATTGCGGAGCTGGGAGGAACAGATTGGCGCGCCGCGTTCCGTCCTCGACCAATGGCGAACCTTTCGGGTCGAGGAGGAGGTTGCGCGCATCTGTCCGTGGCCCGTCTTCTTCTGCAACGATGCCACGGCCGCCTGTGCCGCCGAACTGGTGCTTGGCGACGGCGCCAATCATCAGGACTTTCTCTACTTCTTCATCGGCTCGTTCGTCGGCGGGGGAGTCGTGCTCAACGGCAGCCTCTATCCCGGACGATCGGGCAATGCCGGCGCGCTCGGCTCGATGCCGGTCACGGCCTTCGACGGCCGGCGCGCGGTCTCGGGGCAGTTGATCCGCAGCGCGTCGATCTATGTGCTCGAACAGAAGTTGGTCGCGGCGGGCCGGGACGCTTCGGTTCTCTGGCGTTCCCCGGACGACTGGGGCGATCCAGGCGCGAGCCTCGAACAGTGGATAGACGACGTGGCAGAAGGGCTGGCCTTCGCCATACTGGCCGCCACGTCGGTAATCGACTTCGCGGCGGCGATCATCGACGGAGCGTTTCCGGCCTCCGTCCGCGCGCGGATCGTTGCCCGCACGGCGGAACGGGCGGCTCTTCTCGACCACCGCGGCCTGTCGCCGGCAGCGATCCTTGAAGGCTCGATCGGCAGTGGCGCGCGAGGGCTCGGGGGCGCCTGCCTGCCGCTCCTCGCCAACTTCGCCCGCGATCGCGAAGTGCTGTTCAGGGAGACGGACTGAGCTTGGTCTGTCCGCCACGTCCCTCTAGTATCCGCGTCTTCCGCTGGAGGGCACTTCCGTGACCTACGTTGCCGACGCCAAGCGCTACGAGCAGATCCCGTACCGGAGAACCGGCCGGAGCGGCCTGCAGCTACCTGCCATTTCGCTTGGCCTCTGGCAGAACTTCGGTGGCGTTGACACCTTTGAAGTCGGGCGCGCCGTTCTCCGCCGTGCCTTCGATCGCGGAGTCACCCATTTCGACCTCGCCAACAACTACGGCCCGCCTTACGGATCGGCCGAGGAGAATTTCGGGCGGGTGATGGCGGCGGACCTGAAGCCCTACCGCGACGAACTGGTCATATCGACCAAGGCGGGATGGGACATGTGGCCGGGGCCATACGGAAACCTCGGGTCTCGCAAGTACCTGATCGCCAGTCTCGACCAGAGCCTCAAGCGTATGGGACTCGACTACGTCGACATCTTCTATCATCACCGGCCCGACCCCGACACGCCGCTCGAAGAAACGATGGGCGCGCTCGACTCGATCGTGCGCCAGGGGAAGGCGGTCTACGTCGGCATTTCTCAGTACCGGCCGGAAGGCACGCGGCAGGCCGCAGCAATCCTGAAGCAACTGGGGACGCCGCTGCTCATTCACCAGCCGGTCTATTCCATGCTCAATCGCTGGGTTGAGGACGGGCTGCTCGACACGCTCGGTGAACTCGGCGTCGGCTGCATACCGTTCTCGCCGCTGGCGCAGGGCCTGCTCACCAATAAGTACCTGAAGGGCATTCCGCCCGGCTCGCGCGCGATGCGCAACTTCTCGCTGCCGCAGTCGCGCCTGACGCCGGAGCTTCTGGCGCGTCTGAAGAAGCTCAATGCGGTGGCGAAGAAACGCGGCCAGAGCCTCGCGCAAATGGCCCTCGCCTGGGTGATGCGCGATCCGCGCGTGACGTCGGCGTTAATCGGAGCGCGCACGGTCGAGCAACTCGACGATTCCCTCGATGCGCTCAAGAATCCGACGCTGTCGGCAGAGGAACTTGCCAGAATCGAGCAGATCCTGAAGTGACGCCGGATCGCCCGGCATCAAGCGGAGGCTAGGGCAGCGACTCGCGCCAACCCCACCGATCCGCAAGCGCGAGGCAGTCCCGCCAGTTCTCGACCGACCCGTTGGTGGTGACGGAACGGAGGCTGGCAGCCGCGGTGGCGTGAGCGAGCGCCAGGCACCGGTCGAGCGGCCAGGCCTCGTGGATGCCAAGGAGCATGCCGGCGGCAAAGGCGTCGCCGGCGCCGTTGGAGCCTTTCACCGCCTCGCGCGGGACCCGGACAGACGGCTTCTCCACCAGTTGCCCGTCGCGGGTCAACGCAAGGGCGCCGCCGGGGAAATGCAGGACAACCAGCTCCGCTGCGCTCCTCGCCATGACGGCGCGTATCGCTTCACGGCAAGCGGCGATATCAACGCGTCCCTCCGCCACCGTGGGAACACCGGCAAGGGCGCCGACCTCCGCGTCGTTGACGATCAGGTAATCGAGAAGAGGCAGGCACGGCCGGCCGAGCTGTGCGATGCGGTCGAGCGGGATCGGGCAAAGTTCGAGATTGGTCTTCAGGCCAGCCGCCCGGGCCTTGCGCAGCACGATCGGCCAGCCGGAAGGTTCGCCATCCTGGGTCGCGTCCATCGCGGCGTGCGTGCCGGGCAGGCCAAGATGCAGGATCGCGGCGTCAGTCGCGGAGAAGTCGAAGTGCTCCGGCGCGATACGGTCGTGCGACCCTGCCCGATAGAAGAACGTGCGCTTGCCCGTTGCCTTCACGGTCATCACTTCGGTGTAGGCCGTGGCGACATCGGCGACGACGCGCATCTGGCGCGCGTCGATTCCGTTCGCGGCGCAGAGTTCAAGCAGGAAGCGGCCGTCGGCGTCGTCCCCGACCAGGCCCACGGCCTCGACGGGAAAAGGCGCCCCCAGACGCTTCAGGTCGACGGAGGCATTGGCGCCGTTGCCACCTCCCTGGCGCTCCTCCGAGAGGATGACCGCGATAGTCTCCTGCTCGGGCCAATGGTCGACGAGCTTGTTGCGGTCGACGCACCACGAGCCGCCGCACAGGATGCCGCTTCGCGCCATGGATTACGGCTATGCCTTCAGCGCCGCCTCGGTGATCTCGCGATCCTTGGGAAGCGGGAGAGTCGGCGTGAGGCCGCGCTTCTTCAGTTCGGCATGATAGGCCTTCACCGCTTCCTCGGGCTTCAGCGCGCGCTCGACAACCGCGCGCATGTAGCGGACGAGTTCGATCGGCTCCTCGGCGAGGTTGATCTTGCGTCCGAACAGGGCGACGCGGGCGCCGTAGCGTTCCGCCTGAGAGATGAGCTCGAAGGTGTCGCGAGTGGTTCCCTTGGCGCCGCCGAGAATACCGACGATCAGGTGTCCCGGGTCGTACGAGGACAGCTCTTCCATGGCCCGCGGGCCATTGTACTGGAGCTTCAGGAAGAGCGGGAAATCCGCCGACATGACGCCGGCAAGGGTGCGCACGATGTTGTCGTTGATGAAGTGGCCGAGCTCGGTCTTGTCGGCGAGCTTGATGTCGAAGGCCGGGTTGAACACCTCGAGGAAGTGGCGCATCCGGTTGTCGCCGGCTTCCTTGCGGAAGGCGCTGTATTCTTCGGCGTTTTCCGCGTCTATACCGACGCGGTTCGAGAAGGTGACGGAGTAGAGGCCGAGATCGACAATCTTGCGGGCCTGGTCGACGCGGGCGGTGCGATGATGGCGCGACGGCTCTTCCTTGTAGCGTCCGCCGCGGGCCGACCAGATATCGGTGGTGTCGTTGAGGCGGATCGCCGGGGTGACGGCGCTCTTGGCGAAAAGCCCTTCCGTGGTCAGGCGTTCGGTGGTCGACGCCGACATGAGCATGACGTCGACGAGACCCGAATGGGTCATCTGCCGAATCGCTTCGAGGTGGGCCGCGCGCGGCTTGGAACGCCCGGGATTGTCGCGATCGGGACCGGGCGCCGTCACGCCGAAGCCGATATCGCCGTCCTTGGCGTCCGCGATGATGAAATCGCTCGGCTTGTAGGCGGCGGTCCGGATGGCGGCGAGTTTCCGGTCGAGGGTCTTTTTCATGGAGAGAGGCTTTCGCGTGCGGAGAACGGAGGAATCGATAAGACGTTCCTAGTCGAGATGGGGCCGGAAGGCGAGGGGGGCCGCGTCGTCAGGAACCCCGACCCGCCTCCATCGGCAGGCTGAGCAAAGCGTTAACAATAGCGCGCAAATTGAATTGTCCAACGCGAGCACCGCGTTCACAAAGGCATGTGCCAGCGCTTCCTGCGCGGCATCGCCACAAGGCAAGCGATGTTGATGTCCAGCGCCAGCACGACCGCCATTCATGCACGCGTATCCGGGCTTCCGGAGGTGGAGAGCGGCACCAAAGCGGGAAGCGTCGCGCACGGTGGCGTGGCCTTGTCCGTGCACGACGATATTGCCTCCCTCGAGAGCGAATGGCGCGCGTTCGAGGCGACCGCCGACGGGACGGTGTTTCAGACCTTCGCCTGGCATGCGGCGTGGCAGAGAAACATCGGTGCGCGCACCGGCGTGCGGCCGGCGATCGTGATCGGCCGGCGTGACCGGCGCATCCTTTTCCTTTTCGCCTTCGCTATCGAGCCGGGGCGGCTCACTCGCAAGCTCGTGTGGCACGCCCACGTCCTTTGCGACTACAACGCCCCGCTGCTTGCGGCGGAGTTTGCAGGCGCCGTCGGTGCTGCCGGTTTCCTGCCGCTCTTCGCGAGCATCAAGGCAGCGCTCCAGGCCGATGCTCGCTTCCGCTTCGATGCGGTTGCGCTCGACAAGATGCCCGAAAGGGTGGGCGGTCAGGCAAACCCCTTCCTTGCCCTCTGCACAACCCTCAACCCGAGCGGCGCTTACCTCACGCATCTCGGCCCCGAGTGGGAAAGCTTCTATTTCGCTAAGCGCTCGTCGGCCACACGCCGGCGCGACCGCACAAAACGGAAGCGGCTCGGCGATCTCGGCGAAGTGGTCTACGCGACTCCGGCCGACAAGCCCGGCATCGAGGCCAACCTTTCCGTGCTCGTCGACCAGAAGAGCAAGGCGTTTGCCAGAATGGGCGTCCCCAACCTGTTCGCGCGCCCCGGTTATCGCGACTTCTTCTTCGACGTGGCAACCGATCCGGCATCGCGGAACCTCGCCCACGTGAGTCGGCTTGACGTCGGCTCTACCCTTGCGGCCGCCAATTTTGGCCTGATCTTTCGCGGGCGCTACTACCACATCCTCGCCAGCTACGATGCCGGCGAGGTCTCACGCTTCGGGCCCGGTGCCGCGCACCTCCATGATCTCATGCGTCACGCCATCGAGCACGGCTGCAGCGAGTTCGACTTCACCATCGGCGACGAACCGTACAAGCGTGACTGGGCGGATACCGAGGTCAAGCTCTACGATTACCATTCGGCCGCGACCGCAGTCGGCTTTGCGGCGGCCTTGCCGTCTCTGGCCAAGGCGCGGGTGAAGCGGTTCATCAAGCAGACGCCGTTCCTGTGGCGCACTGTGAGCAGGGCGCGGGCGCTCGCCGGCTCTCTGGGGAGACGCTCTAAGGCGGCGGCCGTCCCGGCGGGGCCCGACGAAGGCAACTCCGACACCTGAGAGGACCGGTCTCTAGCCCGCGGCGGCCAGTTTGCGCTTGGGCAGCGAGGGCCACTGGCGGGAGCGGATTCGGTTGCGGATGCGCTTCAGCCCCGCCCGTCCTTGCTCGCGCATGGCCGCGAGCGCGTAACCGAGGGATCTGCCCGGGCCGACATTCGCCAGAAGATCGACGGATGTGCGGCTGCCGGGCCAAAGCTGGCTCATGAAGCCACCTTCCGGCGAGCAGGACTCGATGGCGGTGACGCCGCCGGCGAAAAGCTGCTCGGTCAACCGGTCAATGAGCAGCATGCCGGGCGAGAACTTGCCGAACTCGGCGTCGAACGCGGTCTTCCAGGTGTACGCAGTCCGGCCGGAATAGAGGATCACCTGGGCCGCCACCGCCTTGCCGTCGACGCGCAGAAGCGCGACCGAGGCCTTGCCGTTGGCGGCAAGGTCGCCGATCAATCGGCGTGCGAACGCCGCGTCGGCTGACTTGCTGAGGAGGGCCGTGCCGCTTGCGCCTTTCCAACTGGCGACTTCCATCGCGAGAAACGTCTCGAAGGCACGCCGCGCGGCATCGCTGTCCCGATCGTTGACGATATCGACTTCCCCCACCGCGGAAAGCCGGTTCCAATCCTGGCGCAACTTCTTGCGCGTCGATCCCGACAGCTTCTGACCGGCCTCCAGAGAGGCGTAGGGTCGGGCGCGTTTGGCCAGGATCCTCGATTTCCCCTGCCGGGCGGCGAGGGCCTTGAGGAGCGCGGCGGTCGGACCCGAATCCGCGTCGAGGTATCTCAGGGATATGGTGTTGGGAAGCCGGCGATCCTCGGCGATCGCTTTCAGAAAGGCTTCGACCACCTCTTCCTGGCAGGCTGGATCGATCACCGGACCCGAGAGGAAGGAGTATTCGTATGCCGGGCCAACCAGGATTCCTGGCCCAAGGGGGGCAAGCTGTTTCTCGCCGAGGGCCCAAACCCCGACGAGCCGCGCCGGCTCCGTTCCCTTCCGCCATGCGAGGAGGACGTGAACCTTGGCAAAGCCGGTAACATGGACGGCAGCCAACGCGGCCGGATCGAGAAATATGTTGGTCTCGGCGCGGGCGATCAGTTCCGCCCAGGCAACCGCGAAATCGGGCAGCGACTTAGTGATCTCGATATTGATTCCGGACACGGGCACGCTCGCTTTGGGGGTCGCCTATCCGTGCAGGCTACGCGGTGAATGGATCCCGTCGCCTTCGGGCGCATGCGGCGGACGGCTGGTCAGCCTCTCGCGCGTCTGGCGGACCATTCCCACGCCGGAGCGGCCGATGAACCGGGCCCAGCGCCGTGCGCGCCAGGGCAGGCTCTCGTCGATCGACAGGGAGCGCAGCGAATAAGCCTTAGCGGTGGAAGCCCTGTCGCAGGCGATCTTGACCGGATCGTCATAGAACGCCGCGATCTTGTCCGCCCCCATTCCGTCGCTGGCGAACCAGTTCGGAATGTGGACGTTGCAAAGGCGCTCGACGTCGGTGAACACCTTGTTCGTGCCGGTGCCGGCGGCCGGGCATGAAGTCGAATAGGCGTCGCCAACGAGGACCACGCCCGCCTGGCGCACACCCCTGGTGACATAAAGGTCGGCGGGGCGAATCTTGACCAGGCCGCGGACCTCGAACTCGCCCAGCAACCTGCCGAGGCCGGGCATCAGCTTGAGGAGCGTCTCGTGCGGCGCGTTCCGCATCTCGCGCAGCCATGGGTCGCGCATGTCGCGATAGACCATGAAATTGGCCCGCATGACCGAGCCGATCGGAAAAAGGGTCACATAAGCCATTCGATCGGAGGCCCGCTCTGGATAATAGGTCAGGGCGGGGAAGTCGAACTCGGGCCGGCCGACCGGCGCCACGTCGAACGCTATGGTGATCGAATGGCATGGGCTGACTTCCTCGCGCACGAGGCCGAGGGAATGTCCGAAGCCGATGTTGAGGCCGTTAGCCATCACGAGCAGGCGGGCTGAGATCTCCTCGCCGTCGGAGAGCTTGAGAAGCTGGCGGTCGGCGCTGGTGGACGCGCTGTTGACCTTGGCGCAATGGAACTCGACACCCTTCGGTATCTCGCCACGAACCGTGTTGACGAGAGTGTCATAGAGGATGCCGTGCTGGTCGCTTTCGCGTTTCTCGACCAGACGACCGAAGCGCGCTACCCAAACGCGCCTGTCATGGGTGGCCGCGCGCAGCACAGCAGGGGCGAGCCCGGTCTTTTCGAGCACGCTCACCTGGGCTCCATCCAGTTTCTCGCAGCGCAGGTCCGGCGGGTAAACCGTGTGGGGATCGATCAGGGCGACCTGGTAGCCGGCCTTGCCGAGCATGGCAGCCGCGATAGAGCCGCCGAGGCCGCCGCCCGCGACCGCAATATCCACCGTCCGCATCGTTGCCTCCGTGACTGCTCTTTGCCTCGCTTCATCTGGTGAAGGCTAGATGAAGAGCCACATTCGTATTGTCTTTTTCTTTGCCGGGACAGGCGAAACAATGATTAACCTTAAAAGCCGCAAATGTTCGATTCTGCACACCGGCGTGGGTTAGATAGGCCCGTGTTCCCCGGTAGCTCAGCGGTAGAGCAGACGGCTGTTTCCCGTCCGGCCGATGGTTCGAATCCATTCCCGGGGAGCCATTTGGGAGGCCGCCATTCAGCGTTCGGTTGGCGCCAACACAGGCAGGGACGATGAAATTAACGAAAACTTCACTGTATCCGCTTCCGCCAGTGGTGAACGTTTACTTTTCTTGATCTTTATCTTTGTAGTTTAAGTTTCGTCAAAGTAGATTTACCCAGATGAAGCGACAAGAAGTCGCGATCAGGTAAGGTCAGGACCGCTCGGCTTTGGGCGCCGCCGACCGGGATCAGGAAGAAACGACTTGCGGGTTGAACAGATTCTGGCCGAAACCTCGACGCACGCGCCAGCCGACATTGCGGTGGCGGCCGGCAAGCTTCGCCTCTCCTATGGCGACCTCAACCGTGCTTCCGACAGGCTGGCGGCGGCCATGGTCGCGCGGGGAGTGGCCTGCGGCGATCGCATCGCCGTGTTCATGGGCAACACCTGGGAAGCCGTTGTCACGACCTTCGGCATCATGAAGGCCGGCGCCGTCTTCGTACCGGTGGACCCGGCGACAGGGAGCAGCGAACTGGCGGGCCTGCTCAATCGGGCAAAAGCTTCCACAATCGTAACCCAGGCGCGGCTCGGCGGCACCGCCGGAAGCGCCATGGCCAGCGCCCCCTCGGTCAAACTCGCAGTGCTGGCGGGCGGTGACGGTTCGGCAGGCGGTCGCGGCTGCCTCAGGTTCGAAGATGCGATCCGGACCTATAGTCCGGCCCCGGGCAAGGCGGGATGCGCAGAGGACGCGGCGACGATCTTCGATGGCGACCAGACCGTCTCGCACGAGCACGTGCTGGCGGCGAGCGATGCTGCGCTCTCCGTGCTGGCGACGAGACGCGACGACGTTGTCCTCTCCGCTTTCTCGATCGCTGAACCCTTCGGCCTTGCCCAGATTCTGGCCGTGATTCAAAGGGGTGGGAGGCTGATCGTCGACGCAGCGTTCGTCCTGCCACAGGCGATCTTTCGCGCGATGGACGATGAGGGAGTCACCGGGCTTGCGGTGTCGGCTTCGGTTGCGGAGGGCATAGCTGGAACCGAGACGCTGCTGCCGGGTCGGTTCCCGCGGCTACGCTACGTTGCCACCGGGCCGGCGGCGCGGCCCACCGATGTGGCGCGCCTGCAAGCGCTCTTCCCGGACGCTCGGATTGTAGCGACAGACACGTTGAACTCGCATCCTGACGGGCCAACGAGCAAATCGAGCCGTTCGGTACGAACGGCACCGCGAGACCTCAGGGCGCCGCCAATGTACGTGGGAGCAGCCCGCGAAGGCGGCGAGGTCCGCCGGCTGACGGCCTGAAGCAGTGATGGGCAGGAGGGGAATATTGGGCCGCGTCAACAAGACCATTCTTAGGGCAGGACTCGACACGCTGTATTTCTCCGGCGGGCACCGCCTTGCCAATCCGTTCTTTTCCGGCATCGGCGCGGTGCTCACGTTCCATCACGTGCGGCCGCGGCGCCCGGACGGATTCCAGCCCAACCGTTCCCTCGAGATCACCCCCGAATTCCTGGAAGAGGTCATAGTCGGCATAAAGCGCAGCGGGATCGAGCTGGTTACGATTGACGAGGCGTATCGGCGATTGGCCGAGGCCGACTTCCGGTCCCGCTTCGTCGCGCTCACATTCGACGATGGCTATCGTGACAATCTCGTCCACGCCCTGCCGATCCTGAAGCGCCACGGCGCGCCCGTCGTTCTCTACGCGCCGTCGAGCTTCGCCGACGGGACAGGGGATCTGTGGTGGATTGCGCTCGAGCGCGCGGTCGCGGCGAGCAGCCGGATCGAGGTGACAATCGGCGGCGAGGCCATAAGCTGCGAGTGCGCCGACGACGCCAGCAAGGATGATGCGTTTCGCTGGCTGTACTGGTCCCTGCGCGGGCTTGCCAGCGAGCCCGAGATGCGCGCGATCATCGACGATATCGCCCGCCGCGCCGGCGTGGACACGTCAGGAATCTGCCGCGAGCTTTGCCTCGACTGGACCGAACTGAAATCGATGGCGAGCGAGCCGCTCGTCACCATCGGGGCCCACACCCATTCGCATATCATGTTGAGGAGGGCGCCCGAGGGCGTCGCCCGGGCCGAATTGAAGCTGGGCGTCGAGCGTCTCGAGGCCAAGCTCGGCGTGCGGCCAAAGCACCTCGCCTTTCCGGTCGGCGATCCTACCTCGGCCGGACCGCGGGAATTCGCGATTGCCGAGGAACTCGGTTTTCTCACCAGCGTCACGACGCGGCCGGGCGTGCTCTTCGCCGAGCACCGCCAGCACCTGCAGGCGCTGCCGCGTATTTCGGTCAACGGCGAGTTCCAGCGGCTGCGCTATCTCGATGTGCTCCTGTCGGGAGCCCCCACCGCCCTGATGAACGGATTCCGCCGCGTCAACGCCGCCTAGACCAGACCGCGACGGGCAAGGTTCTTCATCAGCGCGCCGGTGCCGAACGTCCACGGTTCGGCGTCTTCGCAGTGCACGACCCGGTTGGACAGGCGGCCGAGGCGCGGCGAGGCGATGGTGACGATATCTCCGACCTTGTGAGTGAAGCCCTGGCCCTTGACGTCGCGGTCCTCGACCGGCGCGAACATCGTACCGAGATAGAGTGCCACGCCGTCGGGGTATTGGTGGCTGTGGCCGATCATGGCCCCGACGAGGTCGGCGGGATCGCGGCTGATACGGCTCATGGCGCTGCTGCCCTGGAGGAGATAGCCCTCGGGCCCGGCGACGGTCAGCCCGATCTCCGCCCGCCTTACGTCATTCAGCGAAAATGACTCGTCGAAGAGGCGAATGAACGGGCCGATGGCCGCGCTGGCATTGTTGTCCTTGGCCTTGCCGAGAAGAAGGGCGGAACGGCCCTCGACATCGCGCAGGTTGACGTCGTTGCCGAGACTCGCGCCGACGATGGCGCCCTTCGAATTGACGACGAGGACGACTTCGGGCTCGGGGTTGTTCCACGTCGACATCGGATGGATGCCGACTTCGGCAAGGTGGCCGACGGCGGCCATGGGCGGCGCCTTGGTGAATATCTCCGCGTCCGGACCGATGCCGACCTCGAGATATTGCGACCACATGCGCTTCTCGACGAGCATCTGCTTCAGCGCCATCGCCTGCGGCGAACCAGGCTTGAGGCGGGCGAGATCGTCGCCGATCAGCCCGGTGATCTCGCCGCGGAGCGTCTCGGCGCGGGCCTTGTCGCCACGCGCCTGTTCCTCGATGACGCGCTCCAGCATGGAGACGGCGAAGGTGACGCCGGCCGCCTTGATCGACTGCAGGTCGAGGGGGGCGAGCAGCCAGGGTTTCTGCGGGGGGCGGGCGCTCCGCGGCGTGGCGGCGAGGATATCGGCGAGCGGGCCGAGGTTCTTGCCGGCCGCGGTCCGGGCGAGACTGACCATCTCGTTGCTCTCACAGAGCTCCGAGACGGTGGCGGCGGCGCGGCTGATGTCGATGACCGCACCGTCGCGGATGGCAACCACCGACGGACCCCCGACGTCCGGCCGCCAGACGCGACCGATGAGAAGGGCGCGCCCGGCGTCCTCGGGCAAGGCAAAGGCCATAGTCGAGTCGAGCTCAGCCACCAGCGTCTTCCCCCCTCAAAACGGCTTCCCTCATCTTCACGACGAGATTCACTTTTGAGCCGCAAGTACCTCAATAACCGCCAATTTCCCTTACATCACCGCGCCGATCTGCCACGGCACGAACTCGTTGTCGCCGTAGCCGAGCGCCTCGGACTTCGACTCCTCACCGGAGGCGACCGCGATGACCTTGTCGAGGATCTCGCGGCCCTTCGCCTCGATAGTGACGCCGTCGAGGATGTCGCCGCAGTTGATGTCCATATCCTCTTCCTGGCGCTGCCAGGTGTCGTTGTTGGTGGCGAGCTTGATCGAGGGCGCCGGCTTGAAGCCGAAGGCCGAGCCGCGGCCGGTGGTGAAGCAGATGATGTTGCAGCCCGACGCGACCTGGCCGGTTACGCCGACCGGATCGTAGCCGGGACTGTCCATGAACACGAAGCCGCGGGTCTTGATCGGCTCGGCGTAGTGGTAGACGCCGCGCAGCGTGGTCGTGCCGCCCTTGGCAGCGGCGCCGAGCGACTTCTCCAGGATGGTGGTGAGCCCGCCCGCCTTGTTGCCCGGCGAAGGGTTGTTGTTCATCTCGCCCTTGTTGCGGGCGGTGTAGTCCTCCCACCACTTGATGATGCCGACGAGCTTCTCGCCGATCTCGCGAGTGGCGGCGCGCCGGGTCAGCAGGTGTTCCGCGCCGTAGATCTCGGGCGTCTCGCAGAGCACCGCCGTGCCGCCCTGCTCGACGAGCAGATCGGCTGCCTTGCCGAGGGCGGGATTGGCGGTGATGCCGGAGTAGCCGTCGGAACCGCCGCACTGGAGCGCCAGCATGATCTCCGAGACGGGAACCGTCTCGCGGCGCGCCTCGTTCGCCTTCGGCAGCATTTCCTTCAGCATTTCCACGCCGCGATCGACTGTCTTGCGCGTCCCGCCCGTCGCCTGGATGGTCATGGTGCGGAACATCTCGTTTTCTTTCAGCCCATAGTCCTCGACGAGGCCGGGGATCTGCATCACCTCGCAGCCGAGGCCGACCATGAGGGCGCCGGCAATGTTCGGGTGAGTGGCGTAGCCCCACTCGGTGCGCTCCATGACCTCAAACCCTTCCGAGCCCCGGCCGGCCATGCCGCAACCCGAGCCCTGGACGAAGGGCACGACGCCATCGATGTTGGGATAATCGTCGAGGATGCCGGAGCGGTTGAACTCGTCGGCGATGAAGCGGGCGACCGATGCCGAGCAGTTCACGCTGGTGAGGATGCCGAGGTAGTTGCGCGTGCCGACCTTGCCGTTCTGGCGCCGGAACCCCTGGAAAGTGAGGCGCTCTTCGACTGGCAGGACATGCTCCGGCTGGGCGGCTTCGGCGAAATGGTATTCGCGGGCAAAGTCGTGGACGCCGCAATTGTGCTCGTGGACGTGCTCTCCGGGCCGAATGGCCACCTTGGCGAAGCCGATGATCTGGCCGAACTTCTTGACGGCCTCGCCTTCGGCGATCGCCCGCGTCGCCATCTTGTGGCCCTTGGGAACGCGGCTGACCGCGGCCAGGCCCTCGACCGTCGCGCCGGGAAGAATCGGGTCGATCGACACCACGACATTGTCCTCGGGATGGAGCCGCAGAACCCTCGGGTTTGCGGCCCTTTCCGACAAATTGCGGACGGGCAGGACCTTAACATCGCTCGGCATGGCAGGTGTTTCTCTCCCAGGACGCTTGGATCATCATTGGCATCCCCGCTGATATGGCGGGAGTCGAGCCGAAGTACAAATGAATGGAGGCGTTCAGCTCCTTGGTAAGGCCGCCTCGATTTCAGCCCGCATCGGGAAGCTGGGCTGGGCACCAGCCTTGGTGCAGGCAAGCGATCCGGCGACGGCCGCATAAGCCATGGCGGTCTTGAGGTCGGCGCCTTCGTCGAGGAAGGCGGCCATCACGCCGGCGAACGTGTCGCCCGCGCCGGTGGTATCCACCGGGGTGACGGGGATGGCGGGAACCGAGACGACCTCGCTGCCGGTCGCGGCGACCGCGCCCTCGGCACCGAGGGTCGCGATCACGGTTCGGCCGAGGCGTTGCGCCAGCGCGGCGACCGTCTCAGCGGGGGTAGCGGCCCTCAGTCCAAGGTGACGGGCAAAATCCGCCGCCTCGTGCTGGTTCACGATCAACATCGATACAGCCTCGAGATCGGCGGGGGCTAACGGCTCGAACGGCGCAAGCACGAGGATGACACGGGCGCCCGATGCGTGGGCGGCCCTGGCTACGAGGAGCGACTGCTCCAGCGGTACCTCCATCTGGAGGACCAGCGTGTCGCCCGGGGCGAAATCCGCGGGTGACAGCACGCTGCCGTCGACATGCCGGTTGGCACCGGCGGAGATGACGATTGTGTTCTCGCCGCGGGCGTCGACCGTGATGATCGCGAGGCCGGTGGGGCCGCGTACCCGAGCCACGCCGAACAGTTCTGCCCCCGACACTTCCAGTTCCGACAGGGCCACATTGGCGAGATCATCATCGCCGACGGCGCCGATCAGGCGCACGCGTGCACCAGCCCGACGGGACGCGAGGGCCACGTTCGCCCCCTTGCCGCCGGGAAAAAGCGCGTAGTCGGATCCATGCACCGTCTCGCCGGGATGCGGGTGGGTCTCGACCCGGCAGACAAGGTCCGCATTGATGGAGCCAAAGACCGTGATCATCGTCCGCCGTCCGCCCTAGCGCTCGCTGAACGGCACGCCGCCCTTCGCCTTGTCGGTCTTCGGCGATTGGACGATCTGCACGGTGACCGCTTCCGGTTTCACGCCGAAATTCTTCACCACCGCATCGGTGATGTCTTTCATCAGCGCTTTCTTCTGCTCGGACGTGCGGCCCTCGACGGCATAGACGATCACTTCAGGCATGGTCGGCTCCCGGCTTGCGCGTTCTCATCCCTGCTTAAGCCATTCCAGCGTCACTCGACAGACCAATGCGACTGGTCCTCTTTTTGCATTGCACAATCGCCTCGGAAATGGTTGGTTTTCGGGGGCTTTTCCTGAGAGGGCTGCTGTGCCGATCCACAAGATTCTGGTCGCCAACCGGTCCGAGATCGCCATCCGCGTGTTTCGCGCGGCCAACGAACTCGGCATGAAGACGGTCGCGGTATTCGCCGAGGAAGACAAGCTCGCCCTGCATCGCTTCAAGGCCGACGAGGCATACCAGATCGGCAAGGGTCTCGGACCGATCCAGGCGTACCTCTCCATACCCGACATCATTCGCGTCGCCCGTGAGGCGCGCGCCGATGCGATCCATCCCGGCTATGGGTTCCTTTCCGAGAATCCCGATTTCGCCGCTGCTTGCGCCGCATCCGGGATCACGTTCATCGGCCCGAGTCCGCAGACCATGCGCCGTCTCGGCGACAAGATCGCGGCGCGCAACCTCGCCGTCTCGGTCGGCGTGCCGGTCATGCCGGCGAGCGAGCCGCTGCCGACGGACATGAAGGAGGTTCGCCACGCGGCCTCCGCGATCGGTTACCCGGTGATGCTGAAGGCCTCATGGGGGGGCGGCGGCCGCGGCATGCGCGTCATCCCCGATCGCGAGACGCTGGCGCGGGAGATCGAGCCGGCACGGCGCGAGGCCAAGGCAGCCTTCGGCCGCGACGACGTTTACCTGGAGAAGCTGGTCGAGCACGCCCGGCACGTCGAGGTTCAGATTCTGGCCGACCGCCATGGCGGCGTCGTGCACCTGTTCGAACGCGATTGCACCGTTCAGCGCCGGCACCAGAAGGTCGTCGAGCGCGCCCCCGCTCCCTATCTCAACGAGGAGCGCCGGGCCGAAATCTGCGGCTATGCCGTCGCGATCGCGCGCGCCGCGCAATATGTCGGCGCCGGCACCGTCGAGTTCCTGATGGACGCCGACAGCGGAGAGTTTCACTTCATCGAGGTCAACCCGCGGGTCCAGGTCGAGCACACGGTCACCGAGGAGGTGACCGGCATCGACATCGTCAAGGCACAAATCCGCATCGCCGAGGGCGCGAAGATCGGTACGCCGGGATCCGGCGTGCCGACGCAGGAAGACATCCGCCTGAACGGCAACGCGCTCCAGTGCCGGATTACGACCGAGGATCCCGAGCAGAACTTCATTCCGGACTACGGCCGCATCACCGCCTATCGCGGTGCGGCCGGATTCGGCATCCGGCTGGACGGCGGCACCGCCTATTCCGGCGCGGTGATCACGCGCTCGTACGATCCGCTCCTCGAGAAGATCACGGCGTGGGCGCCGACCTCGGACGAAGCCATCCGGCGCATGGAACGGGCGCTGCGCGAATATCGCATCCGCGGCGTTGCCACCAATCTCGCCTTCCTCGAGAACGTCATCGGCCATCCCAAATTCCGCGACGCCACCTGCACGACGCGCTTCATCGACGAGACTCCCGAGCTGTTCGAGGCGGTCAAGCGGCGCGACCGCGCCACCAAGCTTCTCACCTACGTTGCCGACGTTACAGTGAACGGCCACCCCGACACGCGCGACCGGCCCCGCCCTCCGAAGGAGGGGCTGATCGTGCCGCCTCCGCGCTTCGACGCGGCGCCGGCGCGGGGCGCCAAGCAGCGCCTCGATGCCGAGGGACCTGAGGCGTTTGCCAAATGGATGCGAAACGAGAAGCGCGTCCTGGTCACCGATACCAGCATGCGCGACGCGCACCAGTCGCTGCTTGCCACGCGCATGCGCAGCCACGATCTGGTGGCGATAGCCGGCGCCTATGCATCGGCCCTGCCGCAGCTTCTCTCGCTCGAATGCTGGGGCGGGGCGACGTTCGACGTCGCCATGCGCTTCCTTGCCGAAGACCCATGGGAGCGGCTCGCCGATATTCGCGACCGCGTGCCGAACATCCTCCTGCAGATGCTGCTCCGCGGCTCGAACGCCGTCGGTTACACGAACTACCCCGACAACGTGGTGAAATTCTTCGTGGCCCAGGCGGCCGCCGGCGGCGTCGATCTGTTCCGCGTCTTCGACTGCCTCAACTGGGTCGAGAACATGCGCGTCTCCATGGACGCGGTGCGCGAGGCCGGCAAGCTCTGCGAGGGCGCCTTCTGCTACACCGGTGACATCCTCGATCCGGATCGCGCCAAGTACAGCCTCGCCTATTTTGTCGGGCTGACCCATGAGCTGGAAAAGGCCGGCGCACACATCATCGGCATCAAGGACATGGCCGGGCTGCTGAAACCAGCGGCGGCGAAGAAGCTGGTCACGACCCTGCGGCAGGAGACCGGTCTTCCCATCCATTTCCACACCCATGACACATCGGGCATCTCGGCGGCCTCCGTCCTCGCCGCGGTGGATGCGGGGGTGGATGCGATTGACGCCGCGATCGACTCGCTCTCCGGCTTGACCGCGCAGCCGACGCTCGGTTCGATTGTCGAGGCGCTGAAGGGGAGCGAGCGCGACACCGAGCTCGATCCGTCGGCCATCCGGAAGATCTCGTTCTACTTCGAGGCGGTGCGGGCGCAGTATCGCGCCTTCGAGTCCGATCTGCGTTTCGGCGCTTCCGAGGTCTATCTCCATGAGATGCCCGGCGGACAGTTCACCAACCTCAAGGAGCAGGCGCGCTCCCTCGGTCTCGAGGATCGCTGGCACGAAGTGGCGCAGGTTTACGCCGACGTAAACCGGCTGTTCGGCGATATCGTCAAGGTCACGCCGTCGTCGAAGGTCGTCGGCGACCTGGCCCTGATGATGGTCGCCGCCGGGCTCACTTTTGCCGAGGTGGCGGATCCGGAGAAGGAAATCGCCTTCCCCGACTCGGTTGTCCAGATGATGCGCGGCGATCTGGGCCAGCCGCCGGGCGGCTGGCCGAAGGAGATCCAGAAGAAGATTCTCAAGGGCGAGAAGCCGATCACCGTGCGGCCGGGCTCGCTGATTCCTCCGGCCGATCTCGAGGTCGAGAGAAAAGCCGCAGCGGAAAAGCTTGGCGCCGAGCCGAACGACCAGCAGCTCGCGTCATACCTGATGTATCCAAAGGTGTTTGCCGATTTCGCCAAAGCGAGCGAGACCTATGGGCCGGTCTCGGTGTTGCCCACCCCCGTGTTCTTCTACGGCCTTGGGGTCGGCGACGAGATTCTGGTCGAACTGGAAAAGGGCAAGACGCTGGTGCTCCGCGCCCAGGCGGTCGGCGAGCCGGATGCGGACGGGTTCGTGCGGGTCTTTTTCGAACTGAACGGCCAGCCGCGGATGATCAAGGTGCCGGATCGCTCCGCCGCCAAGACGGTGGTCAGGCGGAAGGCGGAGGAGGGCAATCCCGATCATGTCGCGGCCCCGATGCCAGGCGTGGTCTCGACACTGGCGGTGAAGACGGGCCAAAACGTCGAGGCCGGAGACGTGCTCCTCTCGATCGAGGCGATGAAGATGGAAACTGCCATCCACGCCGAGCGTGCCGGCAAGATCGGGGAAGTTCTGGTGCATGCCGGCAGTCAGATCGACGCGAAGGACCTGCTCGTGGTGTACGCCGCCTGACCGCCGCGCCTACTGGCAGAGCTTGTGGTTGCCCTTCTTGCCGCGATGCTCGAGGTCAACGTGGAAGTGCGTGTCGTGGTAGGGCTCGCCAGGCCCGAGCACGGTCATGAAGCGCTGACAGGCGGCAAAGCGGACCGCGGCGAGGAAGTTTTCGTCGCTCGCCGAATTGTCCTTGTTGCCAACCTCGATCCAGCGCTTGCCGACCCGGAAGGCCGAAATGTCGAGGGCGTTGCCGAAGGCGTGTTCGCTTAACTGGGCGCCGACGATATGATCGCGGGTACGACAATCGTAGGCCGCCGCGATACGCAGGCCCGTCAGGCCTTCCTTCAGGATGCGCGTAGCAGCCGGCTCGATGTCGTCATGCACCCACCTGGCCACCATCTCGGCCATGGGCTCATTGAGGGTGGCTTTGGCGCTCAGCATGACGGTGCCGCCATCCAACGACGCGACGGCCACAGGATGTGCGACGGAACATCCGCGCTCGCTGATCGCGGGCAGCGGTTTCGAACTCACGCCGAGGGCAGCAAGGGCAGTGGGAGGCACCGTGCCTTCTTCCGGACGAGGCGGGAGCGAGGCCACCTGCTTCAGCGGGGGTTTCGGAACCGGCAGCGGAATCTTTGCCGTTTCAGGAGCGTCGTCAGACAGGCTGCCGGCGGGGACCTTGTCCGGAGCGACGGCGGTGTCGAGTGCCGGCAGGTCGGGTTTGACGTCTTGGGGAGCGGCGGCGGCGACGCCGGCACTCGCCTCCACCGTATTCTGGGTCCAGCCCTCGGCGCCGAGGGAGGCGACCTGAACCGGCGGACGCCAGTCGCTGTCCACTCCGGCGCTGACCGAAAGCGCCGGCTTCAGCCGCGGAACAGGCACGTCAATCGCGATTGCCTTTGCCGGAATCACAGCGGCGGCAGGCTTGTGCTTTGCCGCGACCTTGGTCGGCCGGTTGGCGCGAAGCGCCTTGTCTATCGGCTGAGTCACGTATTTCTTGAAGAAATTGATCGGATCGCCCGATGCGGCCGATGCC
>JBBQGL010000031.1:0-30334 GCA_038323025.1 Hyphomicrobiales bacterium | reverse complement strand
TGACCGACCCTCGGTCAGGAAGAAAAGCGCGCCGCGCCGTTGCGGGCGGGGCGCGCCGGAATGGACCCAACTGGGCCGGAGCCGGGGCCGGCGTCGGAGCCGGCGTGGTCGGGTGGGCCGGGGCGGGGGCCGGAGCAGGCGCCGGTGCGGGCGTGGTGGTGTCCGCGGGAGCCGGAGTCGCTGCGGGAGCCGGCGTCGGAGCCGGAGTGGTCGTGTCCGCCGGGGCGGGCGCGGGAGCAGGTGCCGGGGCAGGAGCAGGCGCCGGAGCCATCGTGTTATCGGCCGGGGCCGGGGCCGGAGCCGGGGTGGTCGTGGCCGCAGGAGCCGGAGCGGGGGCCGGCGGTGTCGCGGTGCCGAACCAGTTGCCCCAGAAGTAGCCGTAGATCAGGGCGAGGACGATCACCACGATGATGACGATGATGACCGAACGGCCGCCGCCGCTATCACCCTGCTTCATGTTCATGCTGTCTCTTGTCGACACTTCGACCTCCTATGGCCGGTTGATTGTTGAATATACGCTTTCGGCTCGGCGCTCGTAGAATGTCGCGGCAGCGCCGATCCATGCCTTGCTAGATGACCCCAAAGTGCCAGCACGCTCGCGCAGGGAGGAATCGCCCGAGGTTTGTTTGTGCTGGTAAACGGTAGCCGCCACTTGCTTTCTCGATCGGACCAAGACGTTCACCGTCTTTGGGACCGGCCGTCTCCCTGTAGTTGCTGGCTCCCCGGGCCGGACTCGAACCAGCGACAAAGCGGTTAACAGCCGCTTGCTCTACCAACTGAGCTACCGGGGATCGGCACCTTTCGCCGTGCGGATGCCCTAATAGCAAAGGCGTGTCATATTGCAAGGGGAGCGCCGCCGCCGGCACCAGGGGCCGCCTTCCCGAAATATGAACTTGCCGAGCCTGCCGGTTTCTCCCATCTCTAGACAAGCCGGTGGCGGAATGCCGGCTCTGGGGAAGGGCGGGCATGCCGAAAATCCGATTGGGCCAGCGGAAGTTCAACCTGCCCGAGAGCCGCGCCCTCCGCCTGGTCATGGGCGTACTGCTGATTATCGGCGGAATGCTTGGCTTCCTGCCGATCCTCGGCTTCTGGATGATACCGCTTGGCTTCATCGTTCTCGCCCAGGACATTCCGGCGGTTCGGCGGTTCAATCGCCGTTTCGGCGTCCGCCTGAAACGCTGGTGGACCGGCACCAAACGCAAAGCGCGGGTTACGGTTCCCTAGTCCCTTCCCGGCGGGCTGGCGCCGCGAGCGGGTTGACCAGCGAGCGAAATCTCCAGAACCGGCCTTCCCACTGGATTTGGGCAATGCAGAGGGGTTCGACCTCGATTCGCCAGAATGCGGCGAGGGGAGCTCCCAGAGCGGCGACGATCGCGGCGCGGATGACCGCCGCATGGGTAACCGCGAGGGTGCTTCCGGTCCTGTCTTTGCTCTTCGCAAGAAAGGCTTCGGCACGCCGGAAGAGGGCCGCGACCGACTCGCCGCCGTGCGGAGCCGATTCCGGATCGTTCCGCCATGTCGCCAGGCCCGCGGGCTCGTTCGCTGCAACCTCATCGATTCCGAGGCCCGCCCAGCGGCCATAATCCACGTCGCGGAGATCGGCATCGATTGTCGCTGTCCGCTCCAGAACCTCGACCGTCTGCACGGCGCGCCGGGCGGGCGAGCTGACGACCCGGTCGAATCGCCCGAGGTTCGTCACGGACACGGCGGCGGCATGGCCGCGCGCATCGAGCGGTTCGTCTATGGGAAAGGCCGCGCGGCGGGTCGCGGCGGTCGGGGCATGGCAGAGAAACGTGACGCGGGTGACGGGCAACTTGGCGGCCGATCGAGCTGAACAGGCCGGGCGGGGCGGAGAGCATATTGACAGGGTGCGCACCCCGGCTCACTCTCAGCTTGCAAATTCGCAGATGTGGAAACCGGTGTAAATCCGGAACGGTCGCGCCACTGTGATCGTCTGGCGGATACCGCCAGCCGAAAGTCAGACCCCTCCTGCGAACTGCCCTGTCCATCCGGGACGCGTCATCCCAAGGAGGAATCTCATGACCGATGCCGTTCTTGCGCCTTCCGCGCTGCCCGTAGCGATACCCGTCCGCGAACTGTTGCCATGGGCGATCTTCACGGGCCTGCTTGCCTTCGTCGCGCTTTACATGGTCGGCGTGGAAGAGGGCGCATTCTCGATCTTCCGCGGCATGTACATTCACGAATTCGTCCACGACGGCCGCCACCTGCTCGGCTTCCCCTGCCACTAGGCGGGGCCGGCATGGTCCGTAGCCTGCTGATCCGCGGGATGCTCGTCGGCGTGGTCGCCGGGCTGCTCGCCTTCGCGTTCGCCAGGGTTTTTGGCGAACCCGGCGTCGATTCCGCCATTGCCTTCGAGGAATCGATGCAGCCCGCCGAGGCGGCGCCTTCCACCCCGGCGCCGGCACAAGGCAATTTCACGCCGGCTGCACCATCGACCGGAATGGCGCACGATCACGGCGGCGGAAGCGGCGCCGAAGAGGAGCTGTTCAGCCGGGATACGCAGGCCGGCCTCGGCCTCTTTGTCGGCGTGGTCATCTATGGAGCGGCGCTGGGGGGGCTGTTCGCACTGGTCTTCGCTTTTGTCCATGGGCGGCTGAGTCGATTGGGTCCCCGGGCGCTCGCCGCCCTGATCGCGGCCATTGCCTTTGTCGCGATCGTGGTCGTTCCGGCGCTGAAATATCCAGCCAGCCCGCCGGCCGTCGGCCTCGGCGAAACGATTGGCTATCGGACGGCGCTCTTCCTGGTCATGCTGGCCGTTTCGCTGGCCGCGGTCGTCGTCGCCGCCATCGTCCGGCATGCGCTTCTGGAACGGCAGGGCCGATGGAATGCGGGCCTTGCCGCCGCCGCGCTCTTCATCCTGATCGTCGGCGTGGCGATGGCGCTGCTGCCGGGCATCGACGAGGTCCCCGAGCATTTTCCGGCGACGGTCCTTTGGCAATTCCGCATCGCCTCGCTCGGGACCCAGGCGGTCCTGTGGGCGGCCATCGGCCTCGGCTTCGGCTTGCTCACCGAGCGAAACTGGCCGCGGGCCGCGTGACGGCCGGCTGAGATGGCATCCGGCCCTGCCCACGTTCTGGTTCTCGGCGGGCAGCGGTCCGGCAAGAGCCGCTATGCCGAGCAGCTCATCGCCGACGGCAAGCGCCGGGCGCTTTATCTTGCCACTGCCACGGCGGGCGATGGCGAGATGGCGGCGCGCATCGCTACGCATCGCGCGCGACGTGGCTCCGCTTGGGAGACAATTGAAGAACCGCTTGACCTGGCGCGCGCGATTGCGACCAACGCGAAGCCGGATGTTGTCGTACTCGTAGAGTGCCTGACCTTGTGGCTTTCCAATCTCTACGGCGCCGGCCGCTCGCCCGATGAGGAGGTCGATCGCCTTGTCGGCGCGCTCGACGGCGCCCGCGGGCCGGTCGTGCTCGTCTCCAACGAGGTCGGCGCCGGCATCATCCCCGACAATCCGCTGGCACGGACCTATGCCGATGCCCTTGGCACGCTGAACCAGCGGATCGCCGCCGCGGTGACGCGGGTGGTGCTGGTCGCCGCCGGAATCCCGATTCTCATCAAACCGGCGCCCGCGCCCGAGGTGATCCTGTGAACCAGCGCATCCCTGCCACCATCGTCACCGGCTTCCTCGGCGCCGGCAAGACGACGCTCATCCGCAATCTCATCGCACAGGCGCGCGGCCGCCGGCTGGCCATCATCGTCAACGAGTTCGGCGACATGGGCTTCGACGGGGGTCTCCTCGGCGATTGCGACGACGACTGCCGGCCCGACCAGATCGTCGAGCTCACCAACGGCTGCATTTGCTGCACGGTCGCCGATGAGTTCCTCCCGACCATCGAGGCGCTGCTCGCCCGCGATCCGGCGCCCGACCAGATCATCATCGAGACATCCGGCCTCGCCCTGCCGCAGCCGCTGGTGCGTGCCTTCTCGTGGCCGGGCGTCCGGCATCGCGTCACCGTCGACGGCGTGGTCACGGTGGTCGATGCGGCGGCGGTCGCGGAGGGACGCTTCGCGCCGCAGGCCGTCGCGCCGGATCCCGCGCGGGAGCATGACGATCCGGTGGAAGAATTGTTCGAAGACCAGTTGCGCTGTGCCGACCTGGTCGTCGTCAGCAAGTCCGATCTGGTGAGCGCCGATGTGCTGGCCGCCGTCGAGGCGACGATCAGGCGGGAAGCGCGGCCGGGGACGATGAGCCTGAGGAGCGGCGTCGGAGGAATTTCGCCGGAAGTGCTCCTCGGTCTTTCGGCCTCCTCCGAGGACGATATGGCCGGGCGCCAGAGCCACCATGACCTCGAGGGTGAGGAACACGACCACGACGACTTTGCCTCGTTCATCGTCCTGCCGCCCGCCTTCGCCTCGGTCGACGAGCTGAGGCGGCGCGTGAGCGCGGCGCTGGCACTGCCCGGAGTGCTGCGCATCAAGGGGCGCGCCAATGTGGCGGCAAAATCGGCGCCGGCGGTGGTCCAGGCCGTGGGCCCCCGCGTCGACACCTGGTTTGCCTCCGGGCCGGAGGCAATCGGCCTGGTGGTGATCGGCCTTCGCGACATGGACCGGGCCGCCGTCGTGGCGCGTCTTGGCGTCGCGGCCGGGGTTTCCTGATGCATCTGCTCGCCGGCGATACCGGGCGGATCGACGATGGCGACGCTGCCGTCGATCTCGGCCAGTCGCCGGGCGACGTAGTCTTTCTTTCCGCGGCGGACAGCGAACTGGCCGCGCTGGCAGCGGCCACTTCATCCCTCGATCGACCGACGTTCCGCTTCGCCAATCTCATGCGCCTGTCGCACCCGCTGTCGGTGGACCTCTACCTGGAAAAGACGCTGGCTTCGGCGAAGCTGGTGGTCGTGCGCATGATGGGCGGGGTGGGGTACTGGCCTTACGGCCTCGACCAGCTGCGAGCTTTGGCAAGACGCGGCGGGCCGCGGCTGGTGGCCGTGCCGGGGGACGACCGCTGGGACGAATCCCTCGAGGCCTATTCCACGGTCCCGGTTGAGGATTGCCGGCTGGTCTGGCGCTACCTCGTCGAGGGCGGCACGGCGAATTATGCCGCCGCGACAGCCCTGACGGCGCACCTGCTTGGGGAAGGCGAGCGACCGCCACCGCCCGCCGCTCTGGCGCATGCCGGTTGCTATTGGCCCGGCGAGGGCGTGATTTCGCTTGAGGCGGCGATGGCGCGCCTCCCCGCCGGCAAGCCCATAGCCCCGCTCATATTCTACCGGGCGCTGATCGCCGGCGGATCGACCGCGCCGATCGATGCGCTGGCGGCGGAACTGGCGGGCGAAGGGATTGCCGCGCTTCCGGTCTTTGTCGCCAGCCTGAAGGATCGCGAGTCGGAAGCGTTCCTGAAAGCTGCCTTCGCGGCAGCGCCGCCCGCCATCGTTCTCAACACGACCGCCTTCGCGGTCTCGCAGATCGGCAAGGCAAACTCCGGCACGGTGCTAGACCGGGCCGGAACGCCTGTCCTCCAGGTTGTCCTCGCCGGCTCGAGCGAAGAGGCATGGCGGGAAAGCGCGCGCGGCCTGCTGCCGCGCGACCTGACGATGAACGTCGTTCTGCCCGAGGTCGACGGGCGCATCCTCACCCGCGCCATCTCCTTCAAGGCTGAGCTTCCCAGCGACCCGCGCACCGAGGCGCGGACCACGGTCTATCGCCCGGTCGCCGACCGCGTGGCGTTCGTCGCCAGCCAGGCGGCGGCGTGGATCAGGCTGGGCGCAAAGCCGGCTAAGGAACGACGCGTCGCGATAGTCCTGTCGAACTACCCGAACCGCCCGGGGCGGATCGCCAACGGCGTCGGTCTGGACACGCCGGAGAGCGCGGTCCGGCTGGCCCGGGCGCTACGCGAAGCCGGCTACGACGTCGAGGGATTTCCCGGAACAAGCGGCGAACTCATGGCGCTTCTGATGGAGGGTTGGGCGGGCGGCGAACGATCCTCGGCCTTCGCCGAGGATGACGATGTGGTGGGTCTCAGGCCGTTGGCGGCACTCGCCGATTATCGCGTGTTCTTCAATGAATTGCCTGAAGCGAGCCGCGCTGCGGTCGACGCGCGCTGGGGACCGCCCGAATCGGACCCTGCCTTCATCGGAGGCGGGTTCCGGTTGCCGGTCCGCCGGTTCGGAAACGTCGTCATCGCGATTCAGCCGTCGCGCGGCTACGACATTGACCCGAAGGCCACCTACCACGATCCCGCGCTGGTTCCGCCCCACAGCTATCTGGCGTTCTACGCCTGGCTGCGGAGCGGCTTCGGCACCGATGCGATCGTCCAGCTGGGCAAGCACGGCAATCTGGAATGGCTCCCCGGCAAGGCGACGGGTCTATCCGAAACCTGCTGGCCGGAAGTGGCCTTGGGCGCGCTCCCGGTGATCTATCCGTTCATCGTCAACGACCCGGGCGAGGGCAGCCAGGCCAAGCGGCGTTCGTCGGCGGTGATCGTCGATCACCTCATGCCGGCGATGACGCGGGCCGAAACCTACGGGCCGCTGGCGGAACTCGAGACGCTCATCGACGAGTACTATCTGGCGGCCGGCATCGACCCGCGGCGGCGGGCCTGGCTGGAGACGGAGATCGTCGCGCTCGCCGGCCGGAACGGCCTCGACCGCGATCTGGGAATTTCGCGCGCGGACGGGGACGGGGCGCTCCGCGCCCTCGACGCGCACCTCTGCGAGCTGAAGGAGATGCAGATCCGCGACGGTCTGCACGTCCTCGGTGCCTCCCCGCGTGCCGGGGAGCGCACGGACACCCTCGTCGCCATCGCCCGGGTCGCGCGGACCGGCGGGCGGCCACAGGATCAGTCGCTGCACCGCGCCCTTGTGGAAGACCTTCGGCTCGCGTTCGATCCATTCGACTGCGATCTGGCGGGAGATTGGACCGATCCCAGGCCGGAAGCGCTGGCCGGAATTGCCGGGACGCCGTGGCGGACCGGGGGCGACACTGTCGAGCGGCTGGAATTGCTCGCCGCCCAACTTGTCACCCGAAGACTGTCCGGCCAGTGCGAATCTGTCGGCGGCGCCAGCGACGCGGTGCTGGACTGGATCGCAGAGGAGCTCGCGCCGGCATTGGACCGCTCGGGAGAGGGGGAGATCGCCGGCGTGCTGGCCGCCCTCAACGGCCGCTTCGTGCCGCCCGGTCCATCGGGAGCGCCGACCCGCGGGCGGCCCGACGTACTGCCTACGGGCCGGAACTTCTACTCGGTCGACGTGCGCGCGGTCCCCACCCGGGCCGCCTGGGCGATCGGCAAGGCTGCGGCCGACGCCTTGGCGCTCCGCTATTTCCAGGACGAGGGCGAGTGGCCGCGCTCGGTCGCCATGTCGGCCTGGGGCACCTCCAACATGCGCACCGGCGGAGACGACGTCGCCGAGGTCCTGGCGCTGATCGGGGCTGCCCCGACATGGGAGCCCGGCACCGGCCGGGTCACCGGGTTCAAGGTCGTCCCCCTGTCGGAACTGCGCCGCCCGCGGATCGACGTGACCCTCAAGATCTCCGGCATGTTCCGCGATTCATTTCCCGATCAGATCGATCTGATCGACTCGGCGGTGCGCGCCATTGCCGATCTGGAAGAAGATGAGACGGCTAATCCGATCGCCGGCTCGGCGCGGGATGCCCTTGCGCAATTGACCGCGGCAGGCGTCGATCCGGTTTTGGCACGACGCCGGGCGGCGGCCCGCATCTTCGGAGCGAGGCCCGGTGCCTATGGCGCGGGACTGCAGGTGCCGATCGACGAGGGCCTCTGGGAGACGCGCGCCGACCTCGCCGAGAGCTTCTTGACCTGGGGTTCGTTCGCCTATGGCGGCGGGCGGAACGGCGAGGCGGCGAGGGGCGGGTTTGCCGAACGGCTGAAATCCGTCGACGCGGTTTTGCAGAACCAGGACAACCGCGAACACGACATCCTCGACTCCGACGACTACTACCAGTTCCAGGGCGGCCTCAGCACCACCGTCGAGACGCTCACCGGGGTTGTGCCGCGGACCTATCACGGCGATCACTCGCGGCCCGAGAAGCCGGTGGTGCGCAGCCTCGGCGAAGAGATCGCCCGGGTCGTACGCGGTCGCGCCGTCAATCCCAAATGGATCGCCGGAATGATGCGCCACGGCTACAAGGGCGCGTTCGAAATTGCCGCGACGGTCGACTATCTGTTCGCCTATGCCGCGACTACCGATGCGGTCGGCGACCACCATTTCGACCTCCTGCACGATGCCTATCTTGGCAACCCCGAGGTCCGCTCCTTCATCGAGGAGTGCAACCCGCCGGCGCTTGCCGAAATGGCGGCGAAATTTCGCGAGGCCATCGACCGCGGGCTGTGGTCGCCGCGCCGGAACAGCGTCTACGACCAGCTCTCTGCGCTGATTGGCTCGCACAAGGAGGCCGCGGAATGAAGCCCGACATGACCGATGCCGAACTCGATGCGCGCCACGCCGAGAAGATGAAGAAGAAGAAGGCGGTGCGCGACAAGATCGTCGCCGGCAAGACGATCGAGAAGGGTCTGATCATCGTTCACACCGGCAAGGGCAAGGGCAAGTCGACCGCCGCTTTTGGCATGATCTTCCGCGCGCTCGGCCACGGCTTTCCGGTCGCGATCATCCAGTTCGTCAAGGGCAAGTGGCAGACCGGCGAGCGGGTAGCTCTGGAGAAATTCGGCGATCTCGTCTCAATCAACACCATGGGCGAGGGCTTCACCTGGGAGAGCCAGGATCGCCAGCGCGACCTCGCGGCGGCGCGCTCGGCGTGGGAACGCGCCAAGGGGCTGATCCGGGAGGGCGAACACAAGCTCGTCCTTCTCGACGAACTGAACATCGTGCTGCGCTACGACTACCTGCCGGTCGAGGAGATCGTGTCGTTCCTCCGCGATGAAAAGCCGGCTGACGTGCACGTTATCGTCACCGGCCGGAACGCCAAGCCAGAGCTGATCGAGATTGCCGACCTCGTGACGGAGATGGAGATGCTGAAGCATCCGTTCCGCTCGGGCGTGAAGGCGCAGAAGGGGATCGAATTCTGATCCAGAAGCGGCAGCCGACGCCGAAACAGCGAGGCCATCGTTGAGCGGACGTGAGCGGCAGGCCGCCGCGATCATGATCCAGGGAACCGGATCGCACGTCGGCAAGTCGGTGATCGTCGCCGGGCTCTGCCGGGCGCTGGTGCGGCGCGGCCTGAAGGTCGCGCCGTTCAAGCCGCAGAACATGTCGAACAACGCGGCGGTAGCCGCCGACGGCGGCGAGATCGGTCGCGCCCAGGCCCTGCAGGCGCGCGCGGCGCGACTCCCGGCGTCGGTCCACATGAACCCGGTGCTGCTGAAGCCGGAGACCGAAACCGGCGCCCAGATCATCGTCCAGGGCAAGCGCTTCGGGACCATGCGCGCCGCCGAGTACGGCCGACGAAAGGGCGAATTGCTGCCCAGGGTTCTGGAGAGCTTCGCGCGGGTCGGGGGCGACGCCGACATCGTGATCGCTGAGGGCGCCGGCAGCCCCGCCGAGACGAACCTGCGCTCGGGCGACATCGCCAACATGGGATTTGCGGAGGCGGCGAATGTGCCGGTGATCCTGGTCGGCGATATCGATCGGGGCGGCGTGATCGCCAGCCTCGTCGGCACTCACGCAGTGCTGGACGAGGAGGACCGCCAACGCATTCGCGGCTTTGTCATCAACAAGCTGCGCGGCGATCCCGGCCTGTTCGAGGCCGGTGTGCGCACTATCGCGGAGCGGACCGGTTGGCCCTGCCTCGGGGTGGTGCCGTGGTTCGACGGCGCCGGCGCCTTGCCGGCGGAGGATGTCCTCGGGCTAGGGCAAACGGCGGGCGGCTGCGAACTGGTGATCGCCGTGCCGCGACTGCCGCGCATTGCGAACTTCGACGACCTCGATCCGCTGCGCATGGAGCCGGGTGTTTCCGTCAGGATCGTTGAGCCGGGAAATCCGCTGCCTGCCGAGGCGAGGCTGGTCCTGCTGCCCGGCTCCAAGTCGACGATCGGCGATCTTGCCGCGTTGCGCCGGCAGGGCTGGGACATCGACATCGTCGCGCACCGGCGGCGGGGCGGCCATGTGCTCGGCCTCTGCGGGGGCTACCAGATGCTCGGCGCCACGATCGCCGATCCGGAGGGGATAGAGGGCAGGCCCGGGACGGTAAGCGGGCTCGGCCTGTTGGCCGTGGATACCGTGCTAACCGCCGACAAGGCCACTCGAAACGTCATCGGCACACATGTGTCGTCGGGCGAAAGAATAGCCGGCTATGAAATTCACCTCGGGGAGACCGGAGGCGACGATTGCGAAAGGCCGTTCCTCGATCTGGAGGGCCGGCCCGATGGTGCGATCTCGGCCGATGGGCTGGTTGCCGGGACGTACGTCCACGGGATCCTTGCCTCGGACGGCTTCCGCCGGGCTTTTCTGGCCGGCCTCGGCGTTAGCGGCTCGAACGTCCGCTACGAGGCGGCCGTGGAGGCGGCGCTGGATGGCCTCGCCGACCATCTCGAAGCGCACGTGGATATCGATCGCCTGCTTACCATTGCTGGTCTGCCCAGATGATGACCGGCACCGCCAGCCCCAGCACGACAACGAGGAGAGCGGCGGCGGCGCCGGCATAGACGCGGAGCGCGCGTCGGATGTCCACGGGGGTCGCGCGACGGCGCCCGCCGGCATTGAGGAACGGGTCGTCGACGAGAACCCCGCGGTAACGTCGCGGTCCGGCGAGAGCGACCCCGAGGGCTCCGGCCATGGCGGACTCCGGCCACCCCGCGTTCGGCGAGCGGTGCCGCCGCGCGTCGGCCCGCATGACGGCAAAGGCGGTGCCGATCGAGCCCGGCGCAAGCGGGGCGGCCAGCGCGATGAAGGCGCCGGACAGCCGGCTTGCCGGCAGGTTGACAATGTCGTCAAGGCGCGCCGCGGCCCAGCCGAAGTCCTTATGGCGCGGCGTCAGGTGGCCGATCATCGAGTCCGCGGTGTTGATTGCCTTGTAGGCGAGGAGGCCGGGCAGGCCGAGGAGCAGGAACCACAGCGCCGGCGCGACCACCGCATCGGAAAAATTCTCCGCCGCCGATTCGATCGCGGCGCGACAGGCGCCGGCCTCGTCGAGGCTGGCCGGGTCGCGACCGACAATTCGTCCCACCGCCTTCCGCGCCGCCGGCAGGCCACCATTGCCGAAAGCGGCCACCACCGCGGCGACATGGTCGTAGAGGCTCCGCCCGGCCAGGAAGAGGGCGGCGACGATGATCGTGCCGATCCAGCCATGCCGGATGGTGCCGAACAGGCGTTCCAGGCCGAACCCCGCCGCCGCGCTGACGGCGACCACGACCACCAGCGCCACGGCGCCGAGCCAGCGCCTTGGCCGCGGTGCGGCGCCGTCGTGGTTGAGCCAGCGGTCGAGGTAGCCGATCAGGCCGCCGATCAGCGCGACCGGGTGCGGAATGCGCCGCCAGATGAATTCGGGATCTCCGACCAATCCGTCGATCACGAGGGCGGCCGCCAGCATCCAAGTGTGCGCCAGCGATATCACGGCGTGTCGAGCACCTTGCTTGCCTGCGCGCCCAGCCAGTCGAATGCGGCGGGCAGCGATGGCCCGCCGCAGACGGTCAGCTTCTCGGGAAGCACGATGCGCTTGGCCGGCGGGTAAAGCCTGAGGAGCGCCGGATGGGCGAGAAGGGCACTGCCCTGGTCTTCCGCCGGCGGGATGAGCGACGACACCACGAGGTAGTCGGGCGGCTCGGCGACCAGGCGTTCAAGCGGAACGAATCCGCCGCTCTTTCCCGCAAGCACGCCCCCCTGGTTGGCGAGCCCGACGATCCCGAGGAGTTCGCTGGTCAGCGTGTCACCGCCAGTGACATAGCCGCGTCGCTGATAGAACACGACCGACGGGCGCGTGCTTTGGGCGCCGACTATTGCCTCGGCGTGCGCGCGAGCAGCGGCGATGTCGGCAACCAGCGATTCGCCGCGGTTGGGATGCCCGACCAGCGCGGCGACCTGCCGGATGGCCGCTATGGAATCCGCCACGCTATGGGCGGCATCGAGTTCGACCAGGCGATAGCCGAGGTGCTTCAGCAATTCCCGCGTGGCGCGCTTGGTGAAGCGGCCGGCGAGGACAAGGTCCGGAGCGATGCCGACGACGGTCTCTGCCGCGGCCGCATCGTGACGGAATTGCTGAGCCTTTTCAGATAAATACGAGAGGGCAGGGTCGGTCGCGTAGATCGACAGCGCGGCTATCTGGGCCGGGTCCGCAAGCGCGAGAAGCAGCTCATCGGTGCACAGGTTGATCGAAACGATTCGGGCCGGCGCATCGCTGGCGTAGCCGGGAACGCCAAGCGCCAGCCAGCAAGAAAGCGCCGCGGCGGCCCATTTGAGCCCGGCGATATTCACTCCTGGCCATCCCCCCATAGCGTTGCGCGCGCCCGTACGCTCGTTTACTCCCTCGTGGCCCCGGGGAGAAGCGGAAGGAAACCGACGAATGCGGAGGGAAGGCAGGCGCCGCGATCTCCTGTTGCTGGCTGCCCTGTTTCTCCTCGTCGCGGGCCTCTTTGTCGTTTCACTGGGCGTGGGCCCGGTGTGGCTGCCCCCCGAAACCGTGCTCTCGGGTCTGCTCGGCAGGGGAACCCGGGCCGCGAACATCATTGTCGGCGAGATCCGTCTGCCGAGGGCGTTGCTGGCGGTGATGATCGGGGCGACCCTTGGCCTCGCCGGAGCGGCCCTGCAGGGACTTCTGCGCAATCCGCTCGCCGCCCCGGACCTCTTCGGTGCGCCATCCGCGGCCGCGTTCGGTGCGGTGACGGTCATCTCGCTTGGCCTTGCGGACGCGCTATCATTTGCGCTGCCGGTCGCCGCGATCGGCGGCGCGCTCCTTTCCGTCGGCTTGCTGATCCTGGTGGCCGGTCCACGCTCCAGCTTGCTGGTGCTGATCCTCGCGGGCCTCGCCATAGCCAGCCTCGCCGGCGCGGGCACTTCGCTGCCCTTGAATCTCGCGCCGAACCCCTTTGCCGCGCTTGAGATTGCCTTCTGGCTGCTTGGGTCGCTGGAAGATCGCAGCATGCGGCACGTCCTGATCGCGGCGCCGTTCATGGCGGTTGGAGCGATACTGCTGCTCTGGGACAGGCGGGCTTTTCGCGCGCTGACCCTCGGCGAGGAATCGGCCGAGAGCCTCGGCTTCAATCTGGCCGTCGTGCGGCTTCGCGTGATTGCCGGCGTTGCGGCGGCGGTGGGCGCGGGCGTGGCGGTCGCGGGGAGCATCGGCTTCATCGGGCTGGTAGCGCCGCATCTCGTGCGGCCCCTGGTGCGCCACGACCCCGGCAGGCTTGCCGTACCGGCGGCCTTTTCGGGGGCCGCGCTGCTGCTGGCGGCGGACATCGGCGTGCGGCTCATTCCCTCGCAAGGCGAGATCAAGGTGGGAGTCCTGACGGCCCTTATCGGAGCGCCGTTCTTCATCGGCCTTATTATGCGCCGCCGGTACGATCTGACCGGGGCGCCGGCATGACCGATCTGCTGGCGGCGCGAGAGCTCGCGGTCGTCCTCGGCGGGCGGGTCGTGCTCGCCAAGGCCAACCTGACCGTGCGCGCCGGCGAGTTCATCGCGGTGATCGGCCCGAACGGAGCCGGCAAGACGACGCTGCTGCGAGCCCTGGCCGGTCTGGTCGGCACGGTCGCGGGAACGATCGCAGCAGGCGGGACTCCGCTGGCGAAATTGTCGCGCGCCGAAAGAGCGCGGCGGATAGCCTATCTTCCGCAAGGCCATGTCTTTCACTGGCCGCCGCCGGTCGCCGATATCGTCGCGCTCGGGCGCCTGCCGCGCGGCGCCGGGGCCGACCTGTCGGTCGCCGATCGCGAAGCGGTCGCTCGCGCCATGGCGGCCACCGGGGTCACCGAATACGCCCGCCGGCCGGTGACGACCCTTTCCGGCGGCGAGCGGGCGCGGGTGGCTCTCGCCCGGGTGCTGGCGACCGAGGCCAACGTGATCCTTGCCGATGAGCCGACGGCGTCGCTCGACCCGCGCTACCAGTTCGTCGTGCTCGACATCCTGCAACGTCATGCCGGGGCAGGACGGGCCGTTGTCGCCGTATTGCACGACCTCGGCCTTGCCGCCCGCTATGCCGACCGCGTGGTTGTGATCGACGATGGCCGGGTGGTCGCGGAAGGCCCAGCCAGCCAGGTACTTACCCAACGTCTTCTTGCCGCGACATTCGGCATCCACGCCGAGGTGGTCGAGCGAAAAGGGATCGCGGTGTTCATCCCGTGGTCGCTGTCGACGCCTTGAGCCCCAGAGGGAGACCACCGTGCGACTGACCGACTTCAAGGTGTTGACCTTTGACTGCTATGGCACGCTCATCGACTGGGAGAGCGGCATGCTCGCCGCGCTGGAGCCGCTGACCGCAAGAGTCGGACGCCAGCTCTCGCGCGACCAGATCCTCGAAGCCCATGCCCGCCACGAAGCCTCCCAGCAGCGGGCGACGCCAACGCGGCTTTACCGCGACCTCCTCGCCATCGTGTACAAGCGCCTCGCCGAGGAATGGGGCGTGCACGCGCCCTGGGACGAGTGCGTTGCCTACGGCCGTTCGATCAAGGATTGGCCGGCATTCCCTGACACGGTGGCGGCGCTGCGCTACCTCGCCGGCTTCTATCGGCTGGTCATCCTGTCGAACGTCGACAACGAGAGTTTCGCGTTCTCGAACCGTAGGCTCGGCGTCGAATTCGACGCTGTCTTCACGGCCGAGGACATCGGTTCCTACAAGCCGTCGCAGCAGAACTTCGAATACATGCTGGAGAAGCTCGGAGGAATGGGCGTGGAAAAGACCGACATCCTGCACACGGCCGAGAGCCTGTTCCACGACCACCAGACGGCGAACATCTTCGGCCTGGCATCATGCTGGATCCATCGACGCCATGCCGAGGGCGGCTTCGGCGCCACCCTTAATCCGGACGCGATGCCGCACTACGACTTCCGCTTCACTGGCATGGCCGAGATGGTCAAGGCGCACCAGGCCGAGCTGGCATCGGCGTAGGCCGGGCCGGCGGTCGAAGCCGGCGCGGCTAGTTACCCGCCTTTACCGCCCGGCCGGCGATGTTCAGGTCGAGATATTCCTGAAGGAGGCTCTTGCCGTCGGAATTGTGGATGTCGGCGAGCCGCAAACCGGCGCCGGTGTTCGCGAGATTCAGCCGGACGACCGTCGCCTCACCCTGGTTCTTGAAATCCACACGCACGGTTTCCCCGTCGCCGGACGTCTGTTCCGGCGTGAATTTCAGATCGGTCAGCTTCCAGTCCTGCGCCTGGACCAGCGGGTCGTAGTCGACCGCATAGTCGAGCTCGCTGTTGTATTTGGCATTCTCGACGATCGCCGCGGCGAGGTCGGGCGCAAGGAATTCCTGCCGGGTTGCGGCGGTCTCGATGACATTCCCCCACAGCTTCGGCAGCTTGTAGAGGGCTTTGGCGAAAGCCACCCCCTTGTCCTCGGCGCCCGCCGGAATGACCGCGGCGATAAGCAGGGCACCCGCGATCCCGAAGGCTGTGCGACGGCTGATATTGAAATTCATCTCGACCTCTTTGACGTTGGCGGGGCGATCTATAACCCGGCCGCCTCCGGCGAACAGCCACAAACCGAAATCGAATTGCCGCACCGGGATGAATGGGCTACGGCGGCATGTTCGTCGCGATGCCAACGGAGGAACGCTCATGCGCTCGCTGCTCGCTCTGTCGCTTCTTCTTGTCCTCGCTGTTCCGGCACGCGCGGACCCGCCGGCTCCTCAGGGCCGCTCGGCAGTCTCCGAATGCGTCGATCTCGTCCGCGGGAAGATCAACAACGCCGGCGATCCCGGGGATGCCGCGGCCGAGGAGGGCGCCCAGGCCCAGCTCGACCGGGTAGGGCGCGAGGCCGGGATCGCGTTCGAATCCTGCATCGGCGTTGTTGCCACGCCGTGCCAGGCCGCGCCGGGCGGTGAGTCCACGGCCGGCATGACGCAGTGCTTCGACCGCGAGACGGCGGCGTGGGACGAAAGGCTGAACGCCAACTACAAAACGCGGCTCGCGGACGCGACCAACGAATACGGCGATGCCCTGAAGAAGATGCAGCGGGCCTGGATCGCCTACCGCGACGCCAAGTGCAGCTCAATCCATGCCGAATTTGAGGGAACGATGGCCATCCCCCTGACCGCCTCGTGCATGCTGACCGAGACGGCGCGGCAAGCGATCTTCCTCGAGCCGGAGTAGCCGGCCCGGGTCTGGCTTTGTCGGGTTTCTCAGCCGACCAGCTTGTGCCAGGCGTTGCGAACGACTTCGGTCTGGTCGCGGACGAAGGCCTGCAGAGTCGACCAGTTCACGATCTGGTTGGAGGCCACGGCGGAGGGCGCGGGCGTGGGATCGGCCGGCACGTTGATGTCGTGGAGATAGGCCCCTCCCACGGTGATGGCGATGCCGACGATCAGTCCCAACAGGAAACGCATGCTGCTCTCTCCTAACACCCGCTCGCCAGGACATCGGTCGGCGGCGCCGCCATAGGCATTGTTCCGCGTCGCCGGTCAAGTCGTCCGACGCCGTCGGAAGCGCGGAGCACCGGTCGATGCCAGAGCCAGGCCGGCTTCCGCGTGGGGTGCTTCGGCCCGCGGGTGCAGCTGTTGCATTTGCCGGTGGTGCAACTATTTGGGCGTGCTTGCGTTTGACCTCTAGATTCGTTTGCGACACCCCGAAAGGGCTGAATACAGCCGCCTGATCCAGGTCAACATGCGCGGTTCCCGACCCGGTAAGAACGGTTTTGTCAAGGCGTGACTTGCCTCCCACGAGGTGTTAGAAACCGCGCCCTCTGCGTTATTGCAGTGCAACAACGGCTTTCATGATGGCCAACGCAATGCCGGGCACGACTGTGGCCACGGCTTCCGTCAATGGGAACGGTCATTCCCATGCCCCCACCGGTTTCTGGGCGCTCACGATCGGATCCATCGGTGTCGTCTATGGCGACATCGGCACGAGCCCGCTTTACGCGTTCCGCGAAGCTATGCGCGCCTCCGCCCAGGTCGGGGGCGCCACCAGCGTCGAGGCGGTATTCGGCATCCTCTCGCTGATCCTGTGGTCGCTGATCCTCGTAGTGACGGTGAAGTACGTCTTCATCCTGCTGCGTGCGGACAACAACGGGGAGGGCGGCACGTTAGCCCTTATGGCTCTTGCGCAGCGCGCCCTCGGCCGCGTCAGCACGACGGTGGTATTTCTCGGCGTGATCGCCGCCGCGCTCTTTTACGGCAACGCGGTCATCACGCCGGCGCTGTCCGTGCTTTCGGCGGTCGAAGGCCTCGAGGTGGCGGCGCCGTCGCTGCAGGCCTTCGTCATGCCGCTCAGCATCGCGATCCTGGTGGCGCTCTTCCTCTTCCAGTCGCGCGGCACGGCGAAGATGGCCTCCCTGTTCGGGCCGATCATGACGTTCTGGTTCATCGTGCTGGCCGGCATCGGGCTGTTCCACACGATTGCCAATCCGATCGTGCTTCAGGCGATCAACCCGGTCTGGGCGGTCAGCTTTCTCGCCAATCACGGAACCGTCGGTCTGGTAACCCTGGGCGCGGTCTTTCTGGCCGTGACCGGTGCCGAGACGCTCTACGCCGACCTTGGCCATTTTGGCCGCAAGCCCGTCCAGACGGCGTGGCTCGTGGTGGTGCTGCCGGCGCTGGTGCTTAATTACTTTGGGCAGGGCGCGCTCGTCCTCCGGCATCCCTTCACGGCGGAGAATCCCTTCTTCCTGATGGTCCCGGACTGGGGACAGATCCCGATCGTGCTCCTGTCGACGGTCGCCACGGTCATCGCCAGCCAGGCGGTGATTACCGGCGCCTATTCGATGAGCCGCCAGGCAATCCAGCTGGGGCTGCTGCCGCGCCTGGCAATACGCCACACTTCCGAGGTCCAGTTCGGCCAGATCTACATGCCGCGCGTCAACGCGCTCCTGCTGTTCTCGGTTCTCCTGCTCGTCGGTCTTTTCCGCTCGTCCAGCGCGCTTGCCGGCGCTTACGGCATCGCGGTCACCGGCACGATGGTGGTGACCGCGCTCCTCGCCTTTGTTGTTGTCTGGCGCGTCTGGCGCTGGGGCTGGCTTGCCGCGGCGGCGCTCATCCTGCCGTTCCTCGCCATCGATCTCACGTTCCTCGTCGCCAACCTGCTGAAGATCGTCGACGGTGGATGGTTTCCGCTGGCGCTCGGCGTCTTCCTGATGGTGGTGATGCTGACCTGGCGCCGGGGAACGCGCATCCTTTTCGAGAAGACGCGCCGCCTCGAAGTGCCCCTGGCCAATCTGCTGGCCAGCCTTGAGAAGAAGCCGCCGCCGAAAGTGCACGGCACCGCGGTGTTCCTGACCGGCGACCCGACCAGTACGCCCACCGCGCTCTTGCACAGTCTGAAGCATTACAAGGTGCTCCACGAGCACAACGTCATCCTCACGATCATGACCGTGGACACCCCGCGAATTAAGCCCGGGGAGCGCGTCGAGTACACCGACCTTGGCGACACGTTTTCGCGGATGACGGTCCGCTATGGCTTCATGGAGAGCCCGAACCTGCCCAAGGCGCTGGCCATCGCGCGAAAGCAAGGCTGGACCTTCGACATTATGTCGACGTCGTTCTTCCTGTCGCGCCGCTCCGTGCGGGCGTCGCCGCACTCGGGCATGCCGCTCTGGCAGGATCGGCTTTTCATCCTGCTCGCCCGCAATGCCGACGACGCCTCGAGCTATTTCCAGATTCCGACCGATCGGGTCGTCGAAATCGGAACGCAGGTGACCATCTGACGCTGAAGCCTGTGGAAAAACCCGCGAGCGGTTGACCGCGGAGAGGCAGAGGCGAAAGCTGGCGCACTATGACGCTGCATCTCATCAAGCTCTGCGTGGGCTGTGACTCGATCGAGGACCTGGCCGAGTGGGTGGAGCTGCGCGCCCGCGAACGGCGGCGGGCCCGGCAGAAACCCGAGCACGCGCACATCACCCGAATGGTGCCGAAGGAGCGGTCAGCCCTCCTCGACGGCGGCTCCCTGTATTGGGTGATCAAGGGGAATGTGCAGGTCCGGCAACGCCTCCTCGACATCCGCCCCTTTGTCGACGAGGCGGGAACAGGCCGGTGCCGGCTGGTGCTTGACCTGAAGCTGGTGCCCACAGAATGGCAGCCGAAGCGGCCGTTTCAGGGCTGGCGCTACTATCGGCCTGAGGACGTGCCCGAGGATCTCGCCGCCGGCGGGAAGAACGACTTGCCGCCGGCTCTCCGCGCCGAGCTCGCCGAGCTCGGCCTCCGATAGGTCTATTTCTGAGGGGTAATGACCGGCCTTCGCAGCAGGCCGCCGGCGTCGGCCTTCGCTGCGCCTTGCAGCTCCGCCGGCTTCTTCAGCAGCGTATAGCGCTCCGGGTCGAGGCGCGTGGTGGACCCCGGCACGACCGACGGCGCTTCGACCTCCGCCGGCGAATCCTCGACCGTATTGCGCCGGTGACTCATCGTGGCGCCGCGCCAGCGATCGATCGCGGCATCGATGAAATCGTCGCTGTTGTTACGTCCGCTGAGGCCGCCGCCGCTCACCGCTTCGCTGCGCGGGATCTGATGGGGTTGCAGCTCCCCGAACTTGAGCCGCGAGGGCAACGCCACGCCCTCACCGAACGCGAGCACCTCGCGCGTGCCGAGCGACGAGATGAAGGCAAGCAGGTTCGCCGCGGCGTCGGAAACGGCGGAGCGCAGCAGCGCCTGGTCACGGTCGTTCGCCATGCGCATCGCGAACAGCGTGGAGCACTGCGAGATGATGGTGGCGTCAAGCTCGGCGGGCCGCTGCGTAACCAGCGCGAGGAACACCCCGTACTTCCGGCCTTCCTTTGCGATGCGCGAGAGGGCGCGCCGCGTCGGTCCGAAGCCGACCGAGCGGTCGGCCGAGGCGTAGCGGTGCGCCTCCTCGCAAACGAAGAGGAGAGGCACCGCACCGTCGCTCCACAGCCCGAAGTCGAAAGCCATGCGGCAAAGCACCGAGACCACCGAGTCGACCACCTCGACCGGGAATCCGGCCAGCTGCATCACCGTCATCGACTTGTCGGTCGACTGCAGCCGGAACAAGAGGCGCAGCACTTCGGCCATCGTATCGCCGCCGACATTGGCGTTGTCGAACATGAAGGCGTAGCGCGGGTCGTTACGCACCGTCTCGATGCGACTGATCAGCTTGAAGTATTTGAGGCGCGAGGAGCGGTTCTCGAGCTTGCCCATGCGCTCGTCGATCAAGGCCATCAGATCGTCGAGGCGATAGGGAACCGGCGTGTCGACGGTGAAGCCGGTGCTCTTCGGGTCGCTCTTCTTGATGACCAGCCGTTCGGAAGCGGTGCGCGATTGCGTGTACATGCCCTTGGCGAGAGGAATGGTCTCCGAAAGGATCGCCACCTCTTCATCGACGCCCGGTCGCGCGCCGAAGATCACGTCGACCAGCTCCTCGAAATTGAAGAGCCAGAAGGGCAGCTTCAGGTTGCGCGGATTGAGGACGTGGGCCCTGTCGCCGAAGCAGCGGCCGTATTCGTTGTGGCCGTCGAGCAGGAAGATGCGCAGGTTCGGCCTGGCGGCGAGGATCTGCTGGAGGATCAGCGCGACACCGCTGGACTTGCCGACGCCGGTGGTGCCGAGGACCGCGAAGTGCTTGTTCAGCATTTCATCCACGGCGATGTAGGCGCCGATGGAGGGGTCCTGGTGCAGGGTGCCGATGTTGATCGTGTCGGCGCCGGAAATGTCATAGATCAGGCGCAACTCGCGGCTGGTCATCAGGGCAGCCGGGTCGCCGATGGCGGGATAGTTGGTCACCCCGCGCTGGAAGCGCGCCTGGCCGCTGTCGGAGTTCGTGATCTCGCCGAGCAGGTCCAAACGCGCCGTGGCGTGATAGCCCTGTTCGCGCCCCGCCGCCGGCATCTCGATGGTCACCTCGGTGATCATGCCGATGAGCAGGGACTTGCCCCGCCGCACGCCAAGGAACTTGCCCACGGTCGGCGGGGAATCTTCCAGAAATTTCAGATACTTGGCGGTGAGGCCGACCTGGGTCGTAGCGCCGTGAACGGAGAGGACGCGCGGGGGCTGCTCCGTGAAGATGGAGGGCTGGCTGTCCAGGTCGGGCAGCGAGGCGTCGTTGAGCATGGGACTGGTAGCCGGCGCTTGAAGACGGAATTGGTCATTCACAACCTAGCGGCGCAACGCTTATGTACCGTTAACGACATCGGGCGAATTGTTCTGTGACGAATGGAAGCTAGACCGCGACATTGTCGATGAGGCGGGTCTTGCCAAGCCATGCGGCTGCCAGGAGGCGCAAGGGTTCCTCGTTCACGCCCAACGGCGGCGCCAGGGTGTCAGCATTGCGCAGTTCGACATAGTCGACGCGGAAGCCGGCAGCCTCCAGGGCCGTCCTCGCCGCGATCAGCAATTCCATTGGCGAGGCCTGCGCGCGGATGCCGGCCGCGGTTTCGGTCAGCACTGCATGGAGGCGCAGTGCGGTGTTGCGCTCCGACGCCGTTAGATAGGCATTCCGCGACGACAGCGCGAGGCCATCGTCGTCGCGGATTGTGGGGTGGCCGACGATCTCGACCGGGATTGCAAGGTCACGGGTCATGCGACGGATGACCGCGAGCTGCTGATAGTCCTTCTCGCCGAATATCGCGAAGTCCGGAAGCACGGCGAGCAGGAGTTTGGTCACGACCGTGGCGACGCCGCGAAAGAAGTTCGGTCGGAACTCCGTCTCCAGCCCCTCGGCCGGTCCGGCGACCGCGACCGATGTGGCGAAATCGGGCGGATACATCTCCGCGACCGCGGGGGCGAAGATGGCGTCGACGCCTTCGGCGGCAAGCAGCGCGACGTCGGCTGCCTCATTGCGCGGGTATTTCGTGAAATCCTCGTTCGGCGCGAACTGGGTCGGGTTGACGAAAATCGAGACAACGACGTGTTCGGCGGTTGCCCGGACCGCACGGACGAGAGCGAAATGGCCTTCGTGCAGCGCACCCATGGTTGGAACCAGAGCAACCCGGCCGCTTCCAGCCCATCCGGCCTTCAGCCTGCGCATGTCGGAAATAGTGCGGATGATCTTTGGATCAGGCATGTCCGTGTCTCAAAACCGTGGCGAAACTAACACGCCGCGCAACCGAGTGCTTGGGGAGGGCTTGGCGAGAGGGCGCGAATCACACACGGATCAGCAATGGCCAACATTGCCCCGCGCCAACGGCCGGGTCACATCATCGTCCTCGGCAACGAGAAAGGCGGTTCGGGCAAATCGACCACCGCCATGCACATTGTCGTGGCCCTGCTGAAAGCCGGCAAGACCGTCGCCTCGATCGACACCGACGGGCGCCAGCGTTCGCTCACCCGCTACATCGAAAACCGCGCGCTGTGGAGGATGCAGACCGGCGCCGACCTCGAACTCCCGGCGCATTTTACCGTGCCGCCCGCCTCGGGCGAGAGCGTTGCCGACATAGAACTGCGCGAGTTCCGCGGCCTCGCCGAGGCGATCAGCCGCGTCGAGTACCGCTTTGACTTCGTCGTCATCGACACGCCGGGAAGCAACTCGCATCTCATGCGCGTTAGCCACGCGATGGCTGATACGCTGGTCACGCCGATCAACGACAGCTTCGTCGACTTCGACGTGATCGCTCGCGTCGATCCGCTGACCTACGCAATGATGAGTCCGAGCCACTACGCCGGCATCGTCGCCGAAGCCCGACGGCAGCGCGCGCTGATCGACGGTCACGCCACCGACTGGGTGGTCGTGCGCAATCGCCTGTCGACGCTCGACAACCGCAATCGCAAGAACGTTGCGCGCGGACTGGAGACGATCGCAGCGCATCTCGACTTCCGGATGGCCGAGGGAATTTCCGAGCGCGTCGTTTTTCGCGAGTTCTTCCTGCGCGGACTGACGGCTCTCGATTCCCTCGACGAGAAGACGCTCGGCACCGAGCCGACGATGTCGCATCTGTCGGCGCGGCGCGAGATCAATTCGCTGATTGAGGCGCTGCGCTTGCCGACCACGCGACAGGTTGCCGACCCTGCGTCGAATGCGATGACGAGCCCGGCCGTCGGATCATCGGTGGCGCACTGACGCGAGAGGTCCGCATCCGGTTCTCGCCGCTGCTTGAGGCGCTCCTCAATCGAAGCTGACCCCCACCTTCCGTATCGCCTCAACCGGAGGCATTGACGGATTCTTCGCCTTTTCGGCCGAAACTGCCCGTCTCGCTGTTGGGCGGCGTTCGAGTTTCCGATGGACGAAGTGCAGCCTCGCGCCGGGTCGGCCCATGTCATCGTTCTGGGGAACGAGAAGGGCGGTTCCGGCAAGTCGACCACCGCGATGCACATCGTCGTGGCGCTGCTGAAGGCTGGCTTTCGCGTCGCTGCGATCGACACCGACAGCCGCCAGCGTTCGCTCAGCCGCTACATCGAGAACCGCATCGATTGGGCGCGGCACACCGGGCTGGCCCTCGAGATTCCCGGGCATTTCGTCGTCGGCCTCGGCGACGGCGCGACCGTGGGCGAGATCGAGGCCCAGCAGTTCGCCGGGTATGTCGACATCATCGATCGCATCGAGCACCAGTACGACTACGTTGTCGTCGACACGCCCGGGAGCAACTCGCACCTGATGCGCGTCAGCCATGCCATGGCCGACACCCTGGTCACGCCGGTGAATGACAGTTTCGTCGATCTCGACGTGCTTGGGCGGCTGGACCCGGAATCGCTCACCGTCCTCGACAAGAGTCACTATGCCGCACTGGTGGCCGAGGCGATCGAGCAGCGGCGCATGATCGATGGCACCAGGACCGATTGGGTGGTCGTGCGCAATCGCATCTCGACGCTTTCCAGCCGCAATCAGTTGAATGTCATTGCGGGCCTTGCCGCGTTCTCCGGGCCGCTCGGCTTCCGGATCGCCGACGGGATCTCCGAGCGGGTCGTCTTTCGCGAGTTCTTTCCCTTCGGGCTGACGGCCTTCGACACCTTCGACCGGCGTACGCTCGGCAGCGAGCCGACGATGTCGCATGTCGCCGGCCGGCGCGAAATCCGCGAACTGATCGAGTATCTTCGGCTGCCGCAACCGACGCCAAGGCAGGCCGCGACCCGTCCGCCGGTTCAACCGCAGCCGGTCTGGACGGCGCTGGCAGCATCGAACCAGGAACGGGCTTCGACGCCTTCCTGACGATCAGCCGTTGTTTCCGCACTGGCGGGTGCCACATTTGGGCTAGGATCGGCAATGCCGACCGGGAGCTCGAGGCATCCGATGGCCGAAGACAAGAAGACACCCGCAAAGCGCGGCGAGCAGCCGTCCGCGAAATCGCCGAAAAGCGATATCAACGCATTTCTGGAGCAGGCGCGGACGCTGGCGCCGGCAGGCGACGGGCGTGGCCGCCTCATCTTCGCGCTCGACGCGACCATGAGCCGCCAGCCGACCTGGGACAAAGCCTGCAAGCTCCAGGCAGAAATGTTCGCCGAGGCTGCACGCGTCGGGAGCCTCGAAATCCAGCTCGTCTATTATCGCGGGTTCAACGAATGCCGCGCCAGCCGCTGGGTCGCGGACGGGCGAGCGCTCGGCGAACTGATGACAGGCATTGAGGTCCGCGGTGGGCACACCCAGATCGGCAAGGTCCTGTCTCATGCCCGCAAGGAAACCGCAAAACGGAAGGTCGGCGTGCTGGTCTTCGTCGGCGACGCCCTGGAAGAGCCGATCGACCGGCTGGCGGCAATCGCCGGTGAACTCGGGCTCCTCGGCGTGAAGGTATTCATCTTCCAGGAGGGCAGGGACCCCGCCGTCGAGAGCGGCTTCCGGGAGATCGCGCGCCTGTCGGGTGGCGCCTATGCGCACTTCGACGTGAACTCGGCGGGCCAGCTGTCGGCGCTGCTCAGAGCCGCCGCAGCCTATGCCGCAGGCGGATTGAAGGCCCTGGCAAAGGCCGAAGGCGCGGGAGGACGACTCCTGCTTACGCAGTTACGCTGAACCCATGGTCTACCTCGTCGCCGGTATCGGTGCGCTGATGATCCTGATCATCCTCGGCCGCGCTTTCGTTGCCGCCGATCCGCGCGCGCTTGTGCGCACGGTCCGGTACGCCATCGGCATTATCCTCGTCGGCGTCGGGGCGGTTCTGCTCCTCGCGGAGCGCTGGGGACTGGCGTTGCCGTTTATCGCTGCCGGCATATCCGCCATTTCCATCGGGCGGATCGGCCCCCTCGACCTTGGCGGCAATCGGCGCTCGCCTGGTTCTGCCTCGACGGTCAGATCGGCATTCTTCGAGATGAAGCTCGACCATGACACCGGGGCGATGCAGGGCACCGTGATGGCCGGATCGCAGACCGGCCGTTCGCTCGCCGACCTGGACGTGCCGGCGCTAATCCGGCTCCACGCCGAAGTGCGCGATGACGAGGAAAGCCGGGCGCTACTCGAAGCTTATCTCGACCGCCGGATCCCCGGCTGGCGTGACGACATCGAGGGTGATGAAGACGCGGGGACGCGCCGCGCGCCGGATTCGGGCCCCATGGCTGACGAGGAGGCCTATGAGGTCCTTGGCCTTTCTCCCGGCGCCAGCGAGGCGGAAATCCGGGCGGCCCACCGCCGGCTCATGCTGCGGATGCACCCCGACAAAGGGGGCTCCACGTTCCTCGCGGCGAAAATCAACGAAGCGAAGGACAGGCTGCTCGGAGAACGACATCGCTAAGTCCTGACGCGTTACAAACACGGACCAAGGCGAAAGCTACTGGTATTCCAAGGCGACTCCGGCGGACGGAGCCTATTGCAGTGCGAGGCAGGAGAACTTCTGTTTGGCGAGAGCGGCGCAGGCGTTGCGCGCGGCGTCCTTGCTGGCGAACCCGCCGAAGCGCGCGCGATAGAGGGTGATTGAGCCCTTCGAAACCGGCTCGGTGTAGCCCGAGGCCTTGGCCAGGAGCTTCGGAGCCTGGGCGACGGCGTTGCTGAGAATGGCGGTGGCGCCAGCCTGGGTCGGCGCGGCGGCGATCTGGATCTTCCAGCCGGCCGGAACCATCGCCGAGCTGGCGGGCTGATCAGTGCCGACGGCGTCATCGCCGCCGTCGCCTTCTTCCGAATTGAGCTCCGCAATCGGAGTGGCTTCGGCGACTGCGACCGAGCCGGTGTCGCCCGGATCGGCGCCGGGGCGTGCGCGCGGGACGGGGGCACCGGCGCTGGCGACCATTTCGACCGGAGCAGGCGCCGCGGCGGCAGGAGTGGCCGAGGCGACGACCATCGACTTCTGCGGCCCGGTGGAGGCGCGCGGAAGATAATCGTTGATGAGTGAGGCCATGCGCTGGTCGCGAGCCCGGCCGGTAGCTCCGCCGAGGACGACGGCAACCACGAGCCGGCCCTTGCTGTTGACCGAAGTGACCAGGTTGTAGCCGGCGGCGCGGGTGTAGCCGGTCTTGATGCCGTTGACGCCGGCGATACGGCCGAGAAGGCGATTGTGATTGCCGATGCGGCGTCCGTTGAAGACGAAGCTCGCCGTCGAGAAGTACTTGAACTCCTGCGGGAAATCGTCCTGGAGCGCACGGCCGAGCCTCGCCATGTCGCGCGCGGTCGTGTATTGCCCGGGATCGGGAAGGCCGGAGGCGTTACGGAATACGGTGCCGGTCATGCCCAGCGCCCGGGCCTTGGCGGTCATGCGAGCGGCAAAGGCTTTCTCGGATCCGGCAAGAAATTCACCGATGGCCACAGCAGAATCGTTTGCCGACTTGGTCACCAGGGAGAAGATGGCGTCCTGCACGGAGATGGTCTCGCCGGGGCGCAGGCCCAGTTTCGAAGGCGCCTGTGCCGACGCGTAGGCGGAAACGGTGATGCGGGAATTGGTTCTGACCTTGCCGTTCTCCATCGCCTCGAACAGGAGATAGAGGGTCATCATCTTGGTGAGCGAAGCGGGATAGCGGCGCGCGTCGGGGTTGTGCGAATAGAGCACCTTGCCGGTTTTCGCGTCGACGACGATAGACGCGCCATCGGTGGCCGCCTCTGCCGTCGCGCCGACGGCCATGGCGAGTGCCATGGAGCCGACAAAGCAAATCGAACGCAGCCGCGACATGCCGCGCATCCGGAGCGAAATTGCTCGCTTCACCATCACAAGGCTACTCCGCACCCAGCCGGCCTCTGCAAACGCCGGTCCACCACACATCGATCGGCCTGGGGCGGCCGCTCGAACGTCACAGAAAACTCGACGCCGCAGCACACATACCTGTGCCGTGGCGGGCCCTTTCGAGTCCCTGGACCTTGAACGCCGGTCATACTCTGGCGACGCAAATCCCCAAAAAGCGCCGCTCGCCGGTCTCGAGAGGACAGTATGAAAGCGAAGTTACAAATCGGTAAAGCGATTCTTTCCGACGCCGTCCAAATTCGACGGCAGTGGGAATGGTGCACTGCACAATTTTGTCTTGACAGAATTATTGCACTGCACATATCTGGTGTACCGAAACACCGCCAGGACATCCTGGCACACCCTGAGGATGCAGCCATGATGAACGGATTCGAGGATCTCCAGAAGCTCGGCCGCGATAATGCCGAGATCGCCATGAAGAGCGCGGGCGCCGTGACCAAGGGCCTCCAGGCGCTTGCGTCGGAGACAGCCGACTATTCGCGGAAGTCGATGGACGCAGGCAGCGCCGCGATGGAGAAGCTGCTCGGGGTGTCCAGCCTCGACAAGGCAGTCGAAGTCCAGTCGGCCTTCGTCCGCTCCGCCTACGAGAGCTACGTCGAGCAGGTCAACAAGTTCGGCAGCATCGTCACCGAGATGGCGGCCGAGGCCTACAAGCCTTACGAGGGCGTGTTTGCCCGCTACGGCAAGTAAGACCCGTCTTCCAGGGTCCTCCGCGCGATCGCGGAGTAAGGGGCTCGGCGATCGCCGGGCCCTTTCTTTTTTGCCACGGTCTTTGCAGGACCCCGGCGCGTTCCTAGATAAGCTTTGCCACCGCCGTTCACTGCTGCGGACCGGCGCTCCTTGCGGTTCCGGCGTCGCGATAACGACCGGGATTGCACGTCCCCGAAAATCCCGGCAGGATTCGCGAACGTTGTTATCGAGCTATCTGTAATGAGCAATCCGATTCGGCGCCCAGATGACGGCGATTCCGGCACAGGCGTGGTCACCAAGACCAAGCCGAAGACCAAACGGCCGAGTCTCTATCGGGTGTTGCTCCTGAACGACGACTACACGCCCATGGAGTTCGTCGTGCATGTGCTCGAACGTTTCTTTCAGAAGGGGCGCGAGGAAGCGACGCAGATAATGCTGCACGTGCACCAGAACGGGGTAGGGGAGTGCGGGGTGTACACGTACGAGGTGGCTGAGACCAAAGTGACGCAGGTGATGGATTTCGCACGCAAGCACCAGCACCCGCTACAATGCGTGATGGAAAAGAAATGAGGTCTTCCGTGCCGTCATTCTCCCGCAGTCTCGAAAAGGCGCTCCACCAGGCGCTGGCCATCGCCAGCGAACGGCATCAGGAATACGCCACCCTCGAGCACCTGCTCCTCGCCCTGATCGATGACAATGATGCCGCCGCGGTCATGCGCGCCTGCAACGTCGACCTCGACGTGCTTCGCCGCAGCCTGGTGGCCTACATCGATACCGAGCTCGCCAATCTCGCCACCGGCGCCGACGAGGATTCCAAGCCGACCGCCGGCTTCCAGCGTGTGATCCAGCGCGCCGTCATCCACGTCCAGTCGTCCGGCCGCGAGGAAGTCACCGGCGCCAACGTGCTCATCGCCATCTTCGCCGAGCGCGAGAGCCACGCCGCGTTCTTCCTGCAGGAGCAGGACATGACCCGCTACGACGCGGTCAACTACATCAGCCACGGCATCGCCAAGCGCGCCGGGATGGCGGAGTCGCGGCCGGTGCGCGGCGTCGACGACGATGCCGCTCCGTCCGAGGGCCGCGAGGATTCCAAGAAGAAGGCCGACGCGCTCGAGGCCTACTGCGTCAACCTCAACGACAAGGCGCGGAAGGGCAAGATCGACCCGCTGATCGGGCGGGGCGCGGAGATCAACCGCACCATCCAAATCCTCTGCCGCCGGCAGAAGAACAATCCGCTGCTGGTCGGCGACCCGGGCGTCGGCAAGACCGCCATCGCCGAGGGCCTCGCCAAGCGCATCGTCGAGGGACAGGTGCCCGAAGTCCTCAAGGACTCGACGGTCTTCTCGCTCGACATGGGAACGCTGCTAGCCGGCACGCGCTATCGCGGCGATTTCGAGGAGCGCCTGAAGCAGGTCATCAAGGAAATCGAGGATTTCCCGGGCGCGATCATGTTCATCGACGAGATCCACACGGTTATCGGCGCGGGCGCCACCTCGGGCGGCGCCATGGACGCATCGAATCTGCTCAAGCCGGCGCTGGCGTCCGGCACGAACCGCTGCAACGGCACGACTACCAACAAGGAATACCGGCAGTTCTTCGAGAAGGATCGGGCGCTCGTCCGCCGCTTCCAGAAGATCGACGTGAACGAGCCGACGGTCGCCGATGCGATCGAGATCCTGAAGGGGCTGAAGCCCTATTTCGAGGAATACCACCGCATCCGCTACACCAACGATGCGATCAAGAGCGCCGTCGAGCTGTCGGCGCGCTACATCAGCGACCGCAAGCTTCCGGACAAGGCGATCGACGTGATCGACGAGACCGGCGCCTCGCAGATGCTGTTGCCCGAGTCGAAGCGGCGGAAGACGATCGGCGTCAAGGAGATCGAGGAAACCATCGCGACGATGGCGCGCATCCCGCCGAAGTCGGTGTCCAAGGACGACGCCGAGGTCCTCCGCCATCTCGACGAGTCGCTGAAGCGCGTCGTCTACGGGCAGGACAAGGCGATCGACCGGCTCTCATCCGCGATCAAGCTCGCCCGCGCCGGCTTGCGCGAACCGGAGAAGCCGATCGGCTCCTACCTGTTCTCGGGACCGACCGGCGTCGGCAAGACCGAAGTTGCGCGCCAGCTGGCTTCGGCGCTGGGCGTCCAGCTCATCCGCTTCGACATGTCCGAATACATGGAGCGCCACACCGTTTCGCGGCTGATCGGCGCGCCTCCCGGGTATGTCGGGTTCGACCAGGGCGGGCTCCTCACCGACGGTGTCGACCAGCATCCGCATTGTGTGCTGCTGCTCGACGAGATCGAGAAGGCGCATCCCGATCTGTTCAACATCCTTCTGCAGGTCATGGACCACGGCAAGCTCACCGATCACAACGGCAAGCAGGTCGATTTCCGCAACGTCATCCTGATCATGACCACTAATGCCGGCGCCTCGGAGCTCGCCAAGGCGGCGATCGGCTTCGGCCATTCGCGCCGCCAGGGCGACGACGAGGAGGCGATCAACCGCCTGTTCACGCCGGAATTCAGGAACCGCCTCGACGCCATCATCGCCTTCGACCCGCTGCCGCCGGAAGTCGTGCATCGGGT
>JBBQGL010000030.1:0-30397 GCA_038323025.1 Hyphomicrobiales bacterium | reverse complement strand
CTCTATTATCGGCACGCCGGGGACGCGGCTCAGCTGATCAACGATATGGGATGCGGCAACACCCTCGCCGCCGAACGCCCCGAGGTCGTTCGCCTGATCGCCGACGCCATGCGCCATTGGGCCGAACAGACGGGCGTCGACGGGTTCCGCCTCGATCTCGGCGCCACCCTCGGTCGGATGCCGTCCGGCTTCACCCGCGACGCGCCGCTCTTTGCCGCGGTTGCCGCCGATCCGCTGCTGAGCCGCCTGACCATGATCGCCGAGCCGTGGGACGTGGGACCAAACGGCTACCAGCTTGGCAATTTCCCCGCCGGCTGGCGCGAGTGGAACGATCGCTTCCGCGACGACGTCCGCCGCTTCTGGAGGGGTGACGGCAGCGTCGCCGCCCTGGCAACGCGCCTCGCCGGATCGTCGGACGTCTTCGAGCATCGCGATCGGCGGCCGTCGGCGAGCGTCAATTTCCTTGCCGCCCATGACGGCTTCACACTCAACGACCTCGTCTCCTATTCGGGAAAGCACAACGAGCGGAACGGCGAGCAGAACCGCGATGGCACGACCGAGAACTTCTCCTGGAACCATAGCGTGGAAGGCGCCTCGCGGGAGCCGCGCGTCGAGGAGGCCCGTCGCGCCGATCTGCGCGCCCTGCTCGCCACCCTCTTCGTCGCGCGCGGCACCCCGATGCTGACCGCAGGCGACGAGTTCCGCCGCACCCAGGGCGGCAACAACAATGCCTACGCGCAGGACAACGAGACCACCTGGCTCGACTGGGACAAAGCCGACACGGCACTGACCGATTTTGCTGCCCGCGCCATTGCCCTGCGCAACGCACATCCGGCGCTCTCGGCGGACGCTTTTTTGACGGGCGGACCGGGGGACGCCGCCGGGATTCCCGACGTCGCCTGGCTTCATCCCGGCGGCCGGCAGATGGTCGTCGCCGACTGGCAGGGAGAAGGCCGGGTCCTCGGAATGGCGCTCTATCGGCGCGCCGAGGACGGAGAACCGGACCGCGTGGCGATCTGGTTCAGCGGCGCTGTCCATCCCGTCGAGGCATGGCTGCCTGAAGCGCGAGCGGGCCGGCGCTGGCAGGCGCGCCTCAATAGTTCGGCGGGCGCCGTGGACCCAGGACCCGCACCGGAGGGGCGTGTCCTTCTGCCGCCGCGGTCGGTCCTGATCTTCGCCGAGGTCCGGGCCTGAGGGGCATGCACGCCGGTCAGTCGAAGAAGGCTCTGTCCTCTTCGGCGAGGTAGCGGCGGGTCCTTTCCGGAATGAGGTCTACGCCCATGCCCGGACGGTCCCAGACGGTGATCATGCCATCCTTGACGATGGGGTCAGGCAGGCCTTCGACAATGTCCTTCCACCAGGCCGGATTGGCCACCGGGTACTCGAAGGCAATGTAGTTCTGGGGCAGGGTGGCCGACATCTGCACCAGCGCGGCGAGGCCGAGCAAACCGTTGGCCGTGCCGTGCGGCGCGACCAGGATGCCGTGCAGGTCCGCGTACTCGGCGATCCACTTCAGCTCCGCGATGCCGCCGACATCGCCTGGGTCGGGGCCGATGATGTTGACCGCATGGCTCTCGATCAGCGGCTTGAAGTTCTGGCGAAGGTAGATCTGCTCGCCGGTGTGGATGGGCGTCGAGGTCGCGCGCGTCACCTCGCGGTAGACATCGGCATTGACGTAGGGGACATAGTCGCCGGTGATCAGGTCCTCGAGCCACATCAGGTTGAACGGCTCCACTGCCCTGGCGAAGCGGATCGCGTCGGGGACCGTCCAGCCCGGCCCGCAGTCGAGGGCAAGGCCGACCCGGTCGCCGAGCACGTCCTTCATCGCCGCGACGCAGTCGATCATGAGCTTCATGCCGCGCTCGGTGATCAGCGCGCGATCGATGGCGCCGCCCTGGACGTGCGCAGCCTCGACCTCGCCATAGGTGAAGCCGGGGACCGCCCGCTTCATGTCGCTGTGGAAGCCGACGCCCTGCTTGACGATGGTGAAGCCTTCCGCGGCGGCGAGCATGTGCCGGCAGTTCTCGGCATAGGCTTCCGGGGTGAATCCGGTCATGGGCCGCCGCACGGCGCCATTGTAGACCCGCACCCGGTCGCGCACCTTGCCGCCAAGGAGCTTGTGAACCGCCACGCCGGCCGCCTTGCCGGCCAGGTCCCAGAGCGCATGCTCGACAACGCTGACCGCGGCGCCGAAGGGCTTGAACGCGCCGCGCTGCCGGATCTTGCGCATGACCCGCTCGACGTCGGTCGGATCCTCGCCGACGATCAGGTCCTTCAGCCGGAGCACCAGCGGCTTCAGGAACGGCTTGTAGTACTCTGCCTGGCCGTAGCCGCTGATACCTTCGTCGGTAACGATGCGGGCCACCGGGTATTGGCCGATGACCGCGCATTTCAGGTCGATGATCTTCACGTATCTCTCCCCAAGCGCCCGAGGCATGAGACATGGCGAAGGCCGCGCGCGCAAGTCGCCGCGTCGCCGCGATCACCCTTGACCGACCGCTTCCTTCCGCTTCTATGGGTCAAGCCCAAAGACCAGACACGGAAGCGCCCATGTACTCCTCCTACGGTCTCCTCATCGACAACGCCTGGCGTCCGGCGATATCCGGCAAGACCCTGGCGGTATTCTCCCCGGCGACCGAGGAACAGATCGGCGAAATTCCCTCGGCCGGCCCCGATGATATTGCCGCGGTGCTGGCGAGCGCCGCGCGCGGCTTCGCGGCGTGGCGCGTGATCCCCGCCTGGGATCGCGCGAAAATCATGCGGAAGGGCGCCGACATGATCCGCGAGCGCATCGAGAAGATCGCCCGCATCATGAGCGCCGAGACCGGCAAGCCGCTGACCGAATCGCGCGGCGAACTGAACGGTACCGCCGATCAGTACGAGTGGTATGCCGAGGAGGCCAAGCGGGTCTACGGCCAGACCATCCCCGGGCGCACGGCCGAGCAGCGGATGAGCGTCGTTTACCAGCCGGTCGGCGTCTGCCTGTCCCTGTCGGCGTGGAATTTCCCGGCGCTGCTGCCGTCGCGGAAGATCGCCGCCGCGCTCGCCGCCGGGTGCTCGGTGGTGGCGCGCCCGGCGCGCGAGGCGCCCGGCTCGTGCTTCGCGGTCGCCGAGGCGCTGGTCGATGCCGGTTTGCCGCCCGGCGTGATCACGGTCATCACCGGCCCCGCCGCCGAACTCGCGGAAGCCCTCATCGCTTCTCCCGTGATCCGCAAGGTATCGCTCACCGGTTCGGTGGCGGTCGGCAAGTCCGTCCTGAAGCAGTGTGCCGAGGGCATCAAGCGCGTGTCGATGGAGCTTGGCGGTCATGCGCCGGTGATCGTTCACCGCGACGCCGACCCGGCGGCCAGCGCCAAAGCCGCGGCTACCGCGAAGTTCCGCAACGCCGGCCAGGTCTGCATCTCGCCGACGCGCTTCTACGTGCATGAAAGCCTGAAGGACCCGTTCGAGGCGGCCTTCGTCGATGTCGCGCGCGCCATTGTCGTCGGCGACGGCCTGAAGGACGGCGTCACCATGGGCCCGATGATCCGCGGCAAGGCCGTAGACGGCGCGCTGGCCCTGGTCGACGATGCCGTGAAAAAGGGCGCCCGCCTGCTTCATGGCGGACGCCGGCCGGCCCACCTCAACAAGGGCCATTTCATCGAACCGACCGTGCTCGCCGGCGTTTCCGACGATGCGCGCATTATGATCGAGGAGCCGTTCGCCCCGGTTGCGCCGATCACCACGTTCCGCAGTGAGGACGAGGTGATCGACCGCGCCAATTCGCTCCCCTTCGGTCTGGCTGCCTACGTCTTCTCCAACGACGCCGAGCGGGCCCAGCGCACCGCCGAGCGGCTCGAAGCCGGCATGGTTGGCATCAACGAGATGCTGCTCGCCGCGGCCGAAGCCCCCTTCGGCGGCATCAAGGAGTCGGGCTACGGCCGTGAGGGCGGGGCGCTCGGCATCAAGGACTACCTCGAGCCGAAATACATCCGCCACAAGCTGATCCGGACCGTTTAGCCGCCGGGCGACGGGGCCGTTCCCCGGGAAGGCGGGCCAGCGGCGCCCTTCCGCCGCAGCTGTCAAACCCGCCGTGAGTACCTATGTCTGTGGCCGTGGACACCCCGCCAACCAGCTTTGACCTCGACCGGCGCACCGGCTGGCCGGAAGAACTGCGCTTCCTCCTCGCGCAGTATCCGCGCGCGGTGTGGGCCGAGCACGTCAACCTCGGCGATACGGCCAGGTTCTGGCTGCAGATCCATCAGGGCTTCCGCGATATCGGTGGCGGCCTCGAGGCCAAGGCGAGCGAGTTTCGCGAAGGTCTGATAAAACCGGAGGAATTCCGCCGCTGGATGGCCCCCCGTCTGCAAACGCTGCTCACCCATCTCGACGGCCATCACCGCATCGAGGATTTCCACTTTTTCCCGGTATTCAGTGCGGCGGAGCCGAGGCTGGCCACCGGCTTCGAGGTCCTGGAGAGCGATCACCACGCCATCCATGACGCGATGAACGCGACGGTGCTGAGCGCCAACGCGCTGCTCACGGCGGCGGCCACCGACGACGATGCCCTCCGCCGCACGGCGGACGCCTACGCCCGCACCCACGATGCCCTGCTGAAGCGGCTCGACCGCCATCTCCTCGACGAGGAAGACCTGATCATCCCGCTGATCCTCGACCGCACCGAGGGCAAGCTCGGGATGTAGGCTGGCGGCTCGCCAGCCGATCCCCGAGGAATTGCGGCCCTTTGGCGCCCATGTCATAGAAAACATGGCGCGGGCGCGCGTCAGCCCGCGATGAGGCTGGCATGGCAAACGACGTCCCCGGGGTGAAAGAGGCGCGCTACCGCCTGCTCGGCCTTCAGGCCGTGCCCCATGACGACGGCGTCATTATCCGCCGGGGCCTGAAGCAGGTTTTCGTCCAGGGCCACAAGGTGACTGAAGTCCTTGACCTGATCGTTGCCCGTTCGGCGGAGGGCCGTGGCGTCCGGCTCGATACCCTGAAAGCGGAAGTCGATCCGCTGAAGCACCTCACCTTCGGCACGTTGATCGACACGCTGCGGGCCGAGCGATTCCTCGTTCCCGCGGAGGAGGGGCATGCCAGCCCGGCGGACGGAGAGACCCGGGAGGAGGTCTTCTACTGGAGTCACGGCACCAGCTTCGACGCCGTCAGGGACAACATCGCCGACATCGAACTGGCCGTCTTCGGCGTCAATCACATCTCGCTGCCGTTGATCGGCAACCTGCGCTCGGTCGGCTTTCGGGCAGTCACCTTCATCGACCACCCCGGCCTGCGCAATCTCGACTTTTACGTCGGCGGCAAGGACCTCCGCCCGGAGATCGGCGCCGCGCTCGCCTCCAACCGACCGCAGGATTTCGACGCCTGGGCCGCCGCCGGCGACAAGCCCGATTGCACGATCGTCTGCAGCGATTTCGGCGGGTTGGCGCTGATGCGTGACTGGAACCGCCAGGCGGTGGCCGCCAATACGCTGTTCTATCCGATCGTGCTGCAGGATGAGGTCGCCCATCTCGGACCGCTGGTCATGCCCGGCGAGGGGCCGTGCTTCGAATGCCTGTGGACGCGGCGGAGCGCCAATCGCGCCGATGGCCGTGATGGCCATGCCACCGACGTGCACGCGTTCTTCGGCCAGCGCGTCACCGGCTATGTCCAGCCGATGGCGCGGGTTGCCGCCGATCTCGCCGCGATCGATCTCCTCAAGTACTTCAGCGGCACGCTCCCCGGCGGACGCGTCGGGCGCCTGATCGAGGTCGACCTGATGGCGCCGTCGCTGACGACGCGAAATGTCCTCAAGGTGCCACGCTGTCCGGTCTGCTCGCGCCTTCCCCTGCACGGGGCAGCGCCGCCTTCGCCGGCGGGGGCCGCCTGATGCGGACCGCCGAAGACGCCGGCGGCGGCGCGGCCGGCCGGAATTTTCCGCTCCTCTTTGATCCGGTGGTCGGGATTCTTGGCAGCGTCTCGGAGATTGCGGCGGGTCCCGGCGCGCCGGATTTCTTCCATGCCGAGGCCCGGACTTGCAACGTCGGCGCGCTCGGTGGCGCGGCGGGACGTTTCGCCGACGGCGCCGCCGCGACCGACCGTTCGACGGCCATCGCCAGCGCCGTTCAGCGCACCGTCGCCCGCTATTGCGCGGCGCTGTACCAGCGTGACGGCCTGCCGCTGGCAAGCACCGCCGACGCCGGCTTCCGCTGCGTTCCTCCCGGCGATTTCGCGCTCTTCAGCGAAGCCCAGCTTGGTCGGGCCGGGTTTCCCTTCGTGGCCTTCGACCCCGATACGCCGGTGCGCTGGACCGGCGCGGTCGACCTCGCCAGTGGCGAGAACGTGCATGTGCCCGCCGCCTTCGTCTGGTTTCCCTATTTCTGGCTGAGGACCGGCGGCGACTTGCCCATCGTCGAGCCGAGCGCGACCGGACTTGCCTGCGGCGAAGGCGTTGCCTCGGCGACCCTTGCCGGTCTTTACGACGTGGTCGCCCGCGACGCCGCCGCGCTGTTCTGGCAGACCGCCACGCCGCCGCCGCAAATCAGGGCCGAGGCATTGCCCGAGGCCGCGCGCGGGCTGATCGCGCGATTTGTGTTGGCGGGCGCTCGCGCCACCATTCTCGACGTCACCACCAACAACCGCATTCCGAGTTTCGTTGCGGTCGCGACGTCGGAAGAGCCCGACCGTCCCGCCTACGCCTTTGCTATGGCGGCCGATCTCGATCCCGAGGCGGCGATCGAGCTTGCGCTGCTGCGCCTCGCCGACACTCGACGCCTCGCGGCGGCCGCGATGCGTTCAAGGCCGCCGCCGTCTCCGGCCTACGACTGGGAAGACGTGACCGAGTGGGCCGATCACCTCACCTTCGCCGCCGCTCACGCCAATCGCCGGGCATGCGATTTTGCGCTCTCCTCCGAGGACCGTCGCGATATCGCCGACTACGACCGCCACCCATTCGGCGATGCCGATGCCGAGCTGGAGGCGGCGCTGTCCGCGGTTCTCGCCACCGGCTGCCGCGCCTATGCCGCCAACCTGACCAGTGAGGACATGGGCGCTCTTGGCTTCAGCGTCGTGCGCGTGATCGTGCCCGGATACCAGCCGCTGGTCGCGGGGCACCGGGCCCGCGCGCTCGGCGGCAGCCGCCTCTACGACGTACCCCAGAAGCTCGGGTTCCGGGGCATATTCAGGGGCAGCTCGGGCAATTCCGCCCCGCATCCGTTCAATGGCGAGGCATAGCCATGGCGGTCTGGTACGACGCGATCGGAGGAGCAGAACGGGAAGACGCGGTGTGGGAGCTGTATCACGAGAATTCGAAGCATGGCCGCCGTTCCCGTCCGGTCCCGCAGGCATCCCGCCCGCCGAGGTCGCCTGGTTCGGCGGGGGAACCGGTGGTACCCCTCGGCGATCCGACCCCGCTGGGCGGCGCGACGCCCGCGCCCGCCGCGGAACCGACCGCGCAACCCGCGTTGACCCTAGCGGGCCTGGCGGCGCTTCTCTCGTTCGGTGCCACGCATCCGGCGGACGGCGATCTGATTGAAACCTGGGTGCATGTCGCCGGGCTGGATGGCCTTGCCGATGGGCTCTATCGCCACGACCGGCCGGCGGCGGGTCTCCGGCCCGGCGCGCGCGGCAATCTCGCGGCCGGGATCGCCGCCGCGACCCTCGCCGCGCCGTCCACTCCGATCCTCCATCTCATGGTTGTCGGCAAGCTCGGGCGCGCTTTCGAAATTCATGGTGAGCGCGGCTATCGGCGCGCGCTGATGTCCGCGGGCGCGCGCATCGGCGAGTTGGCGCTGGCCGCTGCGGGTCTCGGCTTCGTCGCGACCTCCCTTGAATTCTACGACCGCGATGTCGACGCGCTTCTGGGCCTCGATGGGCTGGCGGAAGGCGCCCTCGCCGTCTGCGCGGTTACCGCACGGCCGACGGGGTGATGAATTGGCCGACGTCGCGCCAGGTGCCGGCCCGGATGCCGATGACGATGTTTCGCGGCGCGTCTGGTTCGTCGACCTCGTCCTTGGTGCATGGCGGCCGCGCGAAGCCGCCGCCCAGCTTGCGCTGGCGCTCGGGGTTTCGCTGAAGCGGCTTCCGGAGGACGAACCGAAGCAGGAAATACTCGCGCACCTGCGCGGCATGATCGACGTCGAGGCCTCCGGCGAGCCGACGGTCATGCGCGCCTACGATGATGCGGCGCGCATTGCGGCGGAGCTCTCCGCCGTTTCCATCGTCGCCATGCTGGCGCCGCGCTATGGGCTCCCGCTCCGGCTCGAGAACGAATGGTTCTTCTTCTTCCTGCGCCGGATGGGCGTTGCGATCGCCGCAGTCGGCGAGACGCCGCGCTTCTCGATCGGCAACGTTCTCTTCGAGCACCGCCGCATCGCCGAGCCCGACCTGCCCTCGCGGCCCTGGTTGCCGGTGGAACAATTGCAGCTCCTGCGGTTCTTTCCCGGGCTCCTGCCACGACGCATCGCCGGGGCGGCGAAGATCAACGTCGCGGACGCCGAACTGATTCCGGCCGGCCCGGAGCATTTCCTTATCCCGCTGATCTATCGCGACCGCGATCCCGCGGCTACGGCGCGCGATCTCGACGCCCTGGCGAACCTTGAGGCCGAGGACGAGGGCCTGCGGGCGTTCTGCCAGACGTTTTGCACCGGCTATTTTGCCGACAGCCCGGGCCTCGCCGAACTCGCGCGCCGGCGCTTTGGCAGCGGCACCGTCGACCTCGCCGCCAGCCTCGCCGAGCGCGCCCGCGTCGTCGCCCGCTCTCCGCAGGATGCCGCCCTCGCCGATCTCCGTCGTCAGGAGATCCTTCTCGCCGGGCGAAAATACCGCGATGTGGCGACGGCCCCGCCGCCCTCGCTGCAGGCACCCCAGGATCTGCGCGACAAGCTCGCCCGCCTGCGCACCGCCGGTGAAGTGCTGGGCGGCGAGGTCGCCGGCGCCGAAGGCGCGCTGGAGCCCCTGATCGCCCGGCTGCGGGCCGAGCAGCCGGTCGGCCCCGACGAACTCCTCCTGCTCAGCGCCCTGGCCGAGGCGCGCGTCGGCAAGGGCGACGTCGGTGGCGGCTACTTCCTTGCCGAGGCGGTCGACGCGGCGCTCGGTCGCGATTCCGATTGCGACTACCGCCTTCTTTTCCGGAACACGATGGTGCTGGCCGGCATTCACCGCCTGCGCGCCGATACCGCCGACCATCGCGCCGCGCTCGAGCGCGCCTACGCCACGTCGCGGGGCGCGCGCACCTTTCACGAACTGCTCGAACTGAGCGCGCTGCTCGCAGGCACGGAAGCGAACCCGAAATCGATCGCGGCTCGCCATCATTGGCTTCGCGCTGCGCTCGCCTGGCTCGCCACCGATCCGACGGAGAGCTTGTCGCGCCGCGCCGTCGAGATCGTCCTCGGCCGGTCGGCCGGCGATCGCGCCCACTACGACCTCGACGTTTCCGACGCCCTTGCCGATGCCCTCGATGCGACCTGGCCACACCTGCCGGTTGGCGAGCGCCAGCACGTCCCCATGATCCGCGCCGCAGGGCCGAAGGACCTGTCGCCCCAAAGGATGCTCGCCGGGCCGGGCGCCGGCATCCTGTGGACCCGGTCGGGAGACGTGGTCGCCGTGTTTGGCCGGTCCCGCCAGCGCCTGATCCGGCTCGTCCTCGCCGCACTCGCTGTTGTCGCGCCGCCGCTCACCGCGATCACCGACGGTACGCTTCTGATCGACAGCAACCTCGGCACCGATATTCCACGGACGCGGGAGGAGGCGCTGTCGGTCGCGCTCCGCAACCGCGCCGCGGAGTTCACCTTCGGCATGGAGACCGTGGTCCTCGACGATACGCTGAGGCCGCGCACCGCCGGCGATCTTCGCCTGGCTCTCGCGCCGCTTGTTCAGAGGATAGTCGCGGAGGGCGATCGCCGCGTCGTCCGGTTCCGACGCCATCTGGGCGAGCGGACACTGACCCCCGACGAGGCGAAGATCGTCGACGACATCGCGGGCAACGCCGCAATGACGCTGACGGCATTCGCCGGAAGTCGCGGCGAGTCGATGGAGCAGGCCGAGGCGACGCTTCGCCGGCTCGAGGCCGATCGCGTCATCCGCCTCGACATGCTGCCGCGCTGAGCTATTCGAGGAAGACCGTGACCCTGTCCGACTTGCCGGTCGAATCGACCACCGAGAGGGTGACATAGCCCGGCCCGTCCGGCTTCCACGTCTCCGAGCGGTCGAACGGCGTCCGCCCGATAGGGACGCCGTTGGCGAAGAACGTGAAGGGCGGCACGCCGTTGCGGATCTTGATCATCAGCGGCGTCGGATCGCCGGCGGCGATGCCGAGGTCGACCTGGACGCCGTCGAGCGGATAGGCGATCTGCGGGTCGGTACTGGCGGTGATGGCGACCGTCTCGTTCGGCCGGCGGAAATGCTGCAGGGGCGGCGGCAGTTGCGCCGTGGTCGCAATCAGGGTCCCCGGGGGCGGACGGCGAAGCGGGGTGCGCTGCGGCCCGACACGGTCGAAAGCCTCGAACAGGATGGGCGCCGCGCTGACGATGCCGGAGAGGCCGGGCACCGGGGTGCCGTCCGGCCGCCCGATCCATACGCCAATCACGTCGCGCCCGTCGAAGCCGATCGCCCAGGCATCGCGGTAGCCGTAGGACGTTCCGGTCTTGTAGGCGATCTGGCCGGGCGACCCGTTGATCGGCGGCGGCGTCCCCGACAGCACGTCGGAGACGTACCATGAAGCCTGGTCGGTGAGGACCGGGGCCGCTGTCTCGGCAAGCGGGATCATCGGCGCATCCGCGACGCCGTCGCGAAGCGTCACCTCGCTGCCGCCGCGGGCAATCGCGGCGTAAAGCTGGACGAGATCGCGAAGCGTGATGCCGATGCCGCCGAGGCCGATGGCAAGGCCGGGCGCCGACTGGTCGGGCAGCACCGCCGAGATGCCCGCCCGCTTCATCCGCGCCACCAGCCGCGCCGGGCCGACCGCGTCGAGGACGATGATTGCCGGGACGTTCAGCGATTGGGTTAGGGCTTCGCGGATGGTCACGGTGCCGCGATGGAAGCCGTCGAAGTTCTGCGGCGCGTAGGCGCCGAAGCCCGTCGGCCGATCCTCGATCAGGCTTTCCGGATGGGCAAGGCCCTGTTCGAAGGCGAGCCCGTAGATCAGGGGCTTCAACGTCGAGCCGGGCGAGCGCAGCGCCTCGGTCATATCCACGTGGCCGGAGCGGGCATCCTCGAACAGCCCGGCCGACCCCACCGAGGCGAGGATCTCGCCGCTCCGGTGATCGGCGACCACGATCGCAACCGAGAGCTTCGGGCCAAGCGCGCCAATGCGATCCCGGGCGAGCGCTTCCAGCGAAGCCTGCAGGTCGCGGTCGATGGTGAGGGTGATCGACTGCGCCTTCGCCGCGCCGTCGGGGCCCGCCACCCTGGCCGCCAGCGCCTGCTCGGCAAGGTGCGGCGCCAGCATCGGGAAGGGGCGGCGCGCGTCGGGTATCTTTTCGCTCTTGGCCGCCAGCGCGCTGTCGGCGTCGATGACCCCGGCAGCGGCGAGGCGGTCGAGGACGCGGTCGCGCGCATCGCGGGCAGCGCCGGAGTCGCGGTCGGGACGGCGCGCTTCCGGCGACTGCGGCAGCGCTACCAGTAGCGCCGCCTCGGCGACGGTCAGCCGCGTCGGCTCCTTGCCGAAATAGGCGAGGCTTGCCGCCCGCACGCCCTCGATATTGCCGCCATAGGGCGCCAGCTGCAGGTAAAGGTTTAGGATCTGGTCCTTGCTGAGGCTCGCCTCGAGCTTCTCGGCCATCAGGATCTGGCGGACCTTCGACCAGGCGTCCTTGGTCGAGTTGCCGTCGAGCAGCCGCGCGACCTGCATGGTCAGCGTCGAGCCGCCCGACACCACATGCCCGCCGGCCAGCACGAACTGCCCCGCGGCGCGTATCAGGGCGTGATAGTCGACGCCGTGGTGGGTGGCGAAATTGCGGTCCTCGTAGCCGATCAGCATGGCGAGGAAGCGCTTGTCGACCTGGTCCCTGGTCACCGGCAGGCGCCACAGGCCGTCCGCCGTCGTGAACGGGCGGAGCAGCCGTCCGTCGCGATCGAGCACGACGGTGGACGCCGCGATCGCCTTGGGGTCAGGCGGCGAGGGCAGTTGCTTCTCGATGTCGCGGACAAGCACGGTTCCCCCGACGAGGGCTACCGAGACCGCGATGCCGAAGCAAAGCCCCGCGACGACCGCGACCCGCCGCCAGCGCGGCCGTCTCCGTAACGTCGCTGGCGCAAGGACAACCGCATCGGCCGCCACGATACCGGTCTCGGGGCGAGGGGGATCTCCCTCGCCCGTCTGGTCGGCCGGTATCTCGCCGCTACCCGGCCGCGGCGAAGCGTCGTCCACGGCTGCCTACTTCGTCGGGCCGACTACCTCGACCGTTCCGGTGGCCGTGCGGGCAACCAGGCCCGGGCGGTACATGTCCTCGACGGTTGCGCCCGGCTGGGCATAGACGCCCGGCGACACGGCGCGCATCGAATACGCCACGCTGTATTGCAGCGGATCGCTGTCGCTGCGGTCCAGCGCGGCGATGAAGCGGTCCGTACGGGCTTCCGTGTGCACGCTCCGCTCGACGTCCAGCCAGTCGAAGAGGCTGGTGTCGCCGCTCGCCGAGATGTCCGGGTTCTCGATCTCGTAGCCGGCCGGGATCGGGTCGACGACGAGCACCTTGCCACGGCGTCCCTCGGTCGCCGTCACCGTGAGTTCGACGACGACGCGCTGGTTCTGCGGGACGTTGGCGATGTCCATTTCGTCGCCGTTGACCGAGTAGTAGTGCCGCTCGATCTTGAAGCCGTCGCCGCCTTCCGGCTCTGGCGTCAGCGGCACGCCCGTGGTCGAGACGACCGCGTCGAGCGTCTGGGCGCCGAGGTTCTGGATCACCACCGGCGCCGTGGCCAGACGGTCGCCGTTGAAGCGACGGAATACCGGCCCGGTAATCGTCGCGCCGTTCACCGAGAAGCTGGTATTGGCGGCGGCATCGCGGATGAGGGCGTTGGCAGCGAGCAGCATCCAGGCATTCTCCTGGGTACTGGTGTAGCGGCGATTTTCCTCGATCGCCGCGATCTTGGTGGCGAGATCGCGGAGATCGACTGCTTCCGACTTGCTTTCCGCAGCGAGCGTCAGGATCGCCGCCTGGTCGCGGAGCAGGGTGCCGTAGTCCACCCGCCACACGGCCCACGGTTCCTGCTCGGCCTTCAGATCGGCCATCGCCGCGTTGAAGGCGCGTCCGGAGCGTGCCCGGTCGCCGTAGAGCGCCAGCGCCGCGCCGATCTGTGCCTTGGCGAGCGGCGTGCGGAAATTGCCGATCTTGGTCTCCGCGTAGTAGCGCAGGTCGCCGATTGCCGCGCGACCGGCGCGCGCCAGCACGTAGAGCGCATAGGCCACGTCCTCGCCGCCGTTGGTGAAGTCCTCGGCGTAGTTGATCTTGTTGGCGAGGTTGTCGAGCGCGATTTCGCGCGCGACCTTGGGCACGTCGTAGCCCTTTTCCGACGCCCGGGTCAGGAAGTCCGTGACGTAGGAGTCGAGCCACAGGTCGCCGGTATTGTACGGACCCCAGAGCCCGAAGCTGCCCGCGGCATCCTGGTCGGCGAGCACGCCATCGATCGCCACCTTGACCCGCTCGCGCACGTCCTTGCCGCTTGCGATGCCGATGGTCTTGGCGACGTCGTCAAGATAGACGAGCGGCAATGCCCGGCTGGTCAACTGCTCGACGCAGCCATAGGGGTAGCGGTCGAGCGCGTTGAGGATGCCAGCAACGTCGAGCCGGCTGGCGCCGCCGACCGACACCGACACGGAAGTCGTGCCGGGGAAGAACTCGCCGAGCGCGTTGGCGTCGACCGTAAGCTTGCCGTCGCCGGCGAGGGCTACGACGTTTCGCCTGGTGACCGGGCCGCCGGGCGGACGGACTCCGAGCGTAAGCGTCTTCGGCCATTGCTCGCCGCCCGGCGTTGCCAGGCTGACGGTCACGTCGAAGTCGCCGACCGCCTTGCCCTCGATCGGGATGTTGAAGGAGATGCGCTGCTTCTCGGCGAGGGTCACCTTGCGCGTCGCATCCTCGGCCGGGAAGCCGATGCCGTCGCCGGCCGCGACCGTGAGCTGGTACTCGCCGGCCGGGCCGGAGAGGTTGTTGATTTCGACCAGCAGACGCGACTTGTCGCCCGTCGTCAGGAAGCGCGGGATGCTCGCGGCAATCACCACCGGGTCGTGGACGATCACGTCCTTGGTGGCGTGTCCGACGGCGTCGCCCGACCACGCCATCGCCATCACGCGGACGGTGCCGTTGAAGTCGGGAATATCGAAGCTGACCGTCGCCTTGCCGTCGGGACCGACCTTGACGATGCCCGAATAGAAGGCGAGCAGCTTCTCGGTCGGTGGCGGCGCCGACAGGCGGACCGCGCCGCTGTCGCCGCCGGAGCGCAGTGCCCCTGGCACGCCCTGCATGCGGTCGATCAGCAGCCCGTAAAGGTCGCGGATCTCCATGCCGAGCCTGCGCTGGCCGAAATACCATTCGTCCGGTGCCGGTGCCTTGAAGTTGGTGAGGTTGAGGATGCCCACGTCGACCGCCGCGACCGTAACGTAGGCGTCGGTTCCCGGCTTGAGGTTGGCGAGCGTCACCGGGATGTTCATCGGCCCGCGCGGACGCATCTCGTTCGGCAGGTCGAGCGATACGTTCAACTGGCGGTCGCCGGGCGCGACCTTGGCCCAGGCAAGGCCGAGCGCGCGCGCCGGCATGCGCTTGGCGTCGAGGTCCATCGGCCGGTAGAGGGAGGCGGTGATGTAGGCGCCGGGTCCCCAGTCGCTGGTCACCGGCAGGTCGATCGTCGTACCCTCGGCGGGCACCTCGACGGCCTTCATGGTGATCAGGCGATCGTCGATGACCGCGATCATGGCGGTGCCGGCAAAGCGCGGTTGCAGGCGCACCTTGGCCGTGTCGCCGACATGGTAGTTAGGCTTGTCGAGCGAGACGGTGAGCACGTCCGGCGTCTCGGAAGTGGCGCCGGGCGAATACCAGCCGGCGTAGAAGTCGTAGCTCGTGGCCGAGGCCACGTCGCCGTTGGTCTGGACCGTCAGGCGATAGTCGCCGTATTCGACCTTCCCGGCGATCGTCGCCGGCAGGTCGGCCGCCACGTCCACCGTGCCGCCGTCGATGCGCCGCGGCGTCGTAATCAGCTCGTAGTTCCAGTTGCCGTTGGAATTGTACCACTGGTAGTCGGAATCGAGCCGTTCGAGCTTCCACGTGAGGCCGGTCCCGGCGACGCGCGCGCCGTCGGCTCCGACCTCGATCACCTCGAAGCGCGCGGTGGTGTTCTCGTCGACCTCGCCGCCCTGGAAGAGCGGCTTGATGCCGACATAGTCCGCCGCGCTCTTCACCGGCAGGGAGAGGTTGCGCTCGATGGCGCGTCCGTTGGTGTCGGTAAGGCGAAGGATGATCTTGGCGTTGAACGGCCGCGTCGATACCGGCAGTTCGGGCAGGGCGATGTCCACCGACGCCTTGCCGTCCGCGTCGGTCGTCGCCGACACGTCAAGCGGCTCGCGCACCGGCTCGACGGTCTCGTCGGTGAGGCCAAAGTGGTAGTCGGGATAGGCCGCGATGGTGGTCGACGGCGTCAGGTCGATGTCGCCGTCGAGCGTCAGGTCGGGCGCGGTGGCGCCGTACAGGTATTTCGCCGCCACGTTCACCGTTGCCGGCTGGGTCGGCGAAATCCACTTGGCGTCGGTGCTCAGTTCAAAGGCCAGTCTTTCCGGCTCGAAATCCTCGACCAGGATAGACGTATTGGCGAGCGCCGCGCCCTTCGGGTCGGCATAGAGGCTGACCTGCCACGAACCGCGCATGGCGTTCGCTTCGAACGGCACGTCGGTCGTGTAGCCGCCGGCTCCGGAGTCATTGACGGTGGTGCGCCGGTACTCGACGCCGTCCGGCCGCTCGACCACGAAGGTCATCGGCAGGCCGGTCACAGCGTTGGCGCGCGGGTCGCGGACGAGAGCGGTGAGGTGCATCGTCTCGCCGGGCCGATAGATGCCGCGCTCGGGCGTCAGGAATGCGTCGAGGGGAGCCGGCGCGGGCCGGCCGTCGACGCCGCGATCGGACAGGTCGAAGGCCGAGCGCGACAGGTCGAGGAAGGCATAGTCGCCGTCGCTGTTCTGCACGTCGAACAGGCGCGGCGCGGCGCCGCCGGTGCCGCGCGCAAGTCCGGGGTCGAAACGCACGTGCCCGTCGGCATCGGTTACCGCCTCGCCGAGGATGTCGTTGTCGGTCGCCACCAGGCGCACCTTCACGCCGGCGACGGGCTTGGCCGTCGACAGCGAGCGCACGATGGCGTGGACACCGTCATGGCCGGAGAGGGAGGTCAGCCCGAGGTCGGTGACGACGAACCATTGCGTCGCCACCTTGCTGTCGTATTCGTTGTCGCCCTTCGGGCCGACCGCCGAAGCCGTGATCACATAGACACCCGGCTTCATGGCCGGCACCGCTTCCGAAATCGGGATGGCGGTGGTGACGTTCTCGTTCAGCTTCGAGGCAATGGCGACGTGGCCCTCCCAGACCTTCTCGCCGGCCTGGTCGCCGATTGAGCTGGCGTTGTAGCTGTCGAGCTGCTTCAGGAACTGCCCGCTGTCGCCAAGCTGGCCGGCGAGGCCGCGGTCGCCGATCCGGTAGATCGTCGCCTTGGCGTCGGAGGTGTTGACCGACGTGATCGGGATCGAGGCGCCCTTGCCGGCCGGCAGCACATAGGCGTTGCCGGCAAAGCCGACGAAGGGTGCGCGATCGCGCACGTAGACGTCGAGCTCGGTCGGACGGTCGAGCACTTCGCCGTCGAGGGCGGGTAGTCCGCCGCGGACACGGATGTGGTAGCGGCCGCCGTGCTGGACGCCGTCGACGCAGATCTGATGGTCGCTCGGCTCTATCGAGAGCCCCTGGCCGTTGTCGACCGTGACGAAGTCGACGAGGTCGGGGCGCGAAACCGGCAGGCTGTCGGAGAAGACGAGACAGATGCGCGGGCTGGCGGAGTCGGCGTCCACCTGGTGATCGGTGATGCGGAAGCCGTGCTCGCCGATGACTTTCTCGTAAGCGCTGCGGATGCGGCCATCCTCGACCAGCTTCAGGCTGGCGCGATAGGAGCGGTAGGACGGCTTCCAGATTTCGCGAAGCTGGAAGCCCGTCCCCATCATCCCGAGCGCGTCGGCGAGGTTGCTGGGGTTGTCGGAACGGAGGTAACCGTTGATCGCGGCCGCCGTGATGTTGGTGAAGGCCGTCTGGCGCTCCGACCAGTTCTCCGGCTTGCGACCGCTGCTGGCGATAGCGAAGTCGAGCCACAGGCCCGGATTGTCGTCGGCGATGGCGAGCGCCTTGCCGAAGTCTTCCGCCGCCTCGTCGTAGTTCCCGGCGCGATGGGCGACGCCGCCGGCTTCGCGGAGTGCGGCGTAGGAACCGCCGGCGGGGTCGTATTTCTTCTTGATCGTGCCGGCGAGCTGGCGCGCTTCGTCGATGAACGACGAGGGCAGGAAGGAGAGTTCGGCCAGGCGCTTCTTTTCCAGCGTCGGGGTGAAATCGGGCCACTGCACCACGCGGCCGGCGGTGGCGCCGGGCGTCGCGGTGAGCGCGCCGAAGTCGCTCTTCATGAAGCACCAGCCGGCCTTGGCATTGAAGGTAAAGGCGCGGCATTTGTCGTCGGCGAGGCATGCGTTCTGGCAGCCGGCCAGATCGACGCCTTTCACGGTGTTGTAGTCGAAGCCGGTGTAATCGGCGGCGGGCGTGATCAGGATGCGCCCGTTCTGCGGCTTGGTGGTCGCGGGCCTGACGTTCGGCTTCGGGGTCGGCGACTGCGCGGGGGCGGAGGCGGCAAGCTGTTGCCCGCTGATGGACGGGCTGCCTGGCTCGGTATTGGCCGCAACGGACTCTGCCCATGCGACTCCGCTTCCCGCTGCCAGGAGAAGACCGAAAAATGAAACGCGAGCCGCACGAATGACGTGGCGCATGAGCCTCTCCGCTGGTCTTCGTCCCGCCCCCGAGACGGGCGCACTCTAGGGTGACGCCATGTCGCGGTAAAGACGGCGCGGGGGTCGCTTGTGATGTGGGTCACAGAACGTTGCCCAAAATCCACGCAGCCGGGGTCGTCGACCATGCCTACAAATTAGGCGAGCATATTTTCACGCCATTTGCCGTTTCGCGGTGCCGAAGTTTGCGCCATTGCACTGCGGCATCACCCTGAGCCGGCATTGCTTCCTCGTTGAATACAACTGGCACGGCGCTTGCGGAACATCCCCCGACGACCTTCAAGGCGTCCCGTTTCAACAGGGGGAATTTCATGTTGATGACACGCAAAGCCGCACGGACAGCGTTGGCGGCGGCGGCAATCGTGCTTCCGCTTTGCGGCGCGGCCAGGGCTGCCGACGACACGATCAAGGTCGGCATCCTGCACTCGCTGTCGGGCACGATGGCGATTTCGGAAACGACGCTGAAAGACGTCATGCTGATGCTCATCGATGAGCAGAACAAGAAGGGCGGACTGCTCGGCAAGAAGCTCGAGGCGGTGGTGGTCGATCCGGCATCCGATTGGCCGCTCTTTGCCGAAAAGGCGCGCGAGCTGATCAGCCAGGACAAGGTCGCCGCCGTGTTCGGCTGCTGGACCTCGGTCAGCCGCAAGTCGGTTCTGCCCGTGTTCAAGGAACTCGACAGCCTGCTCTTCTACCCCGTGCAGTACGAGGGCGAGGAGAGCGAGCGCAACGTCTTCTATACCGGCGCCGCTCCCAACCAGCAGGCCATTCCCGCCGTCGACTACCTGATGAGCGACGAAGGCGGCGCGGTTAAGCGCTGGGTGCTGGAAGGCACCGACTACGTCTATCCGCGCACCACCAACAAGATCCTCGAGGCCTATCTCAAGTCGAAGGGCGTCGCGGCTGAAGACATCATGATCAACTACACGCCGTTCGGGTTCTCCGACTGGCAGACCGAAGTCGCCGCGATCAAGAAGTTCGGCTCGGCGGGCAAGAAGACGGCGGTGGTCTCGACCATCAACGGCGATGCCAACGTGCCGTTCTACAAGGAGCTCGGCAACGCCGGCATCAAGGCCGAGGACATTCCGGTCGTCGCCTTCTCGGTCGGCGAGGAGGAACTCGCCGGCCTCGACACCAAGCCGCTCCTCGGCCACCTGGCCGCATGGAACTACTTCGAGTCGATCGATACGCCCGCCAACAAGGCGTTCATCGCCGGCTGGCACAAGTTCATCAAGAACGACAAGCGCACGACCAATGACCCGATGGAAGCCCACTACATCGGCTTCAACATGTGGGTAAAGGCGGTCGAGAAGGCCGGCACCACCGATCCCGACAAGGTGATTGACGCCATCGTCGGTGTCTCCGTGCCGAACCTCACCGGCGGCTACGCCACCATGATGCCGAACCACCACATCACCAAGCCGGTCTACATCGGCGAAATCCAGGCGAACGGACAGTTCGACGTCGTGTGGAAGACGCCGGGCCTCGTCGTTGGCGACGAGTGGTCGGACTACCTGCCCGACTCCAAGGATCTGATCTCGGATTGGCGGGCTCCGCTCTCCTGCGGCAACTTCAACGTTGCCACGGGCAAGTGCGGCGGCAAGGGCTCCTAGCCCGGTCCCGCGAAGATTGATGGAGGCCGGCTTCGGGCCGGCCTCCGATCTTCCACAACGAAAAATGAGTCAAACCTCAGTGCGTCCTTCGAGGCTCGCTTCGCTCGCATCTCAGGATGGCGAACCTTGTTCGCTCGCAGGGAGGCAGGCTGCCTCTCAGCCCTTTCACGCAAATCACCCGTCCCGCCATGCTGAGGAGCGAGCAGCCTCGAAGCACGCTCTGAGCATCATGCAGCGCCTTCTCGCATTCCTCGCTCTGCTTCTTTGCCTCGCCGCGCCTGCCGCGGCCGCCGACTTGCGCCCGCTGGTCGACGCGCTCGGCCAGGGCGGTTACGCCGGCACAGAAAAGGCGATCGCCGAGCTGGCGGCGACCGGCGATCCGAAAGCCGCCGCCATCCTCAACGCCCTCACTGGTGGCGACCTCTATGTGCGCACCGCGGACAATGCGGTCTTCATCGCCAGGGAGACGGACGACGGCTTCGGCCTGACGGACCCGGTGACCGGCACGGATGCCGGCACCGCGACCGCGGACGAAGTTACAAAGATCAAGGTCAACAACAAGCTGCGCGGGGTGATCAGTTCCGCCCTCGGTTCGCTGACGCTGATGAGTCCCGATCCCGCTACGCGCCGCTCGGCCACCCAGGCGGTGTTCGAGCGCGGCGATGCCGGTGCGCTCGCGGCGCTCGAAACGGCGATGGCCGCAGAGAAGGACGCCGGTATCGCCAAGCTGATGCGCGAGGCTCACGCCGCTGCCGTGCTGAAGTCGGATCGTCCCGAGGCCGAGAAACTGGCGGCCATCGATGTGCTTCGCATGCGCGGCGGCCAGGATACGCTCGCCCTTCTCTCCGCGCTCTCGGGCTCGTCGGAAGGAGCGATCCGCGACGCCTCCGACAAGGCGATCGCCACCATCCAGGGAGAATTGAAGGTCTGGGAAGTCGCCCAGGACGTCTGGTACGGCATCTCGCTGGGCTCGGTCCTGCTGCTCGCCGCCATCGGCCTTGCCATCACCTTCGGCGTCATGGGCGTCATCAACATGGCGCACGGCGAGATGGTCATGCTCGGCGCCTACACGACCTTCGTCGTGCAGGAGATCATCCGCCAGAACGCGCCGTGGCTGCTCGACTGGTCGCTCGCCATCGCCCTGCCGCTCGCCTTCGTCGTTGCCGGAGCCGTGGGCGTTGTCATCGAGCGGACGATCATCCGCTTCCTGTACGGCCGTCCGCTCGAGACTCTGCTCGCCACCTGGGGCCTGTCATTGATCCTGCAGCAGGCCGTGCGCAGCTATTTCGGCCCGAACAATCGCGAGGTGGGCAGCCCGACCTGGATGTCGGGCTCGTTCGATCTCGGCCACCTCAGCATCACCTACAACCGCATGTGGATCATCGCCTTCTCGCTCCTCATCTTCGGGGCGCTGATCCTCATCCTGAAGCGGACGCCCTTCGGCCTGCAGATGCGCGCCGTCACCCAGAACCGGGCGATGGCGAGTGCGATGGGCATCCGCACGCCGTGGATCGATGCGCTCACCTTCGGGCTCGGCTCCGGCATCGCCGGGATCGCCGGCGTGGCGCTATCGCAGATCGACAACGTCAGCCCCAACCTTGGCCAGGGCTACATCATCGACTCTTTCATGGTCGTGGTCTTCGGCGGTGTCGGCAACCTCTGGGGGACGCTGGTCGGCGCTTTCTCGCTCGGCATTGCCAACAAGCTGCTCGAGCCCTTCGTCGGCGCGGTGCTCGGGAAGATCCTCGTCCTCGTCCTCATCATCCTTTTCATCCAGAAGCGCCCGCGCGGGCTGTTCGCGCTGCGCGGCCGGGCGGTTGAAGCGTGATGCTTCGTACAGCCCACTCATTGTCGTCCCGTGCGCGGTGCGGCGCGAAGTGTCGCGCCGCAGACAGGGGACCTCGTCCCTCGATCGTCACAACGGTTGAGGTCCCGGATCGGCACCGCACCGCTGCGCGCTGCGCTGCGTCCGGGACGACATTGCCGGCGGGGCAGGGGTCGGGCCCATGCTGATCCTCCGCTTCTTCCGCAACGGCCTCGACTGGCGCGCCGCGGCCGTCATCTTCATCCTGCTGGCGGTCGGGGCGGCCATTCCGCTCCTCAATCTGTACACGCCGGAAACCAGCCCGGTGCATATCCCGACCTATGTCGTCTCGCTCCTTGGCAAGTACCTGACCTACGCCCTGCTGGCGCTCGCCGTTGATCTGATCTGGGGCTTCTGCGGCATCCTTTCCCTCGGCCACGGCGCCTTCTTCGCGCTCGGCGGCTACGCCATCGGCATGTACCTGATGCGCCAGATCGGGAGCCGCGGCGTCTATGGCAACGCCGAGCTGCCCGATTTCATGGTCTTCCTCAACTGGAAGCGGTTGCCGGTCGCCTGGTGGGGCTTCGAGCACTTCCCCTATGCGCTGGCGATGGTGGTTCTGGTGCCCGGCGCGCTCGCCTTTGCCTTCGGCTGGTTCGCCTTCCGCAGCCGCGTCACCGGCGTCTACCTGTCGATCATCACCCAGGCGATGACCTTCGCCCTGCAGCTTGCCTTCTTCCGCAACGATCTCGGCTTCGGCGGCAATAACGGCCTCACCGACTTCAAGGACATCCTCGGCTACAACATTCAGGCCGATGCCACCCGTGGCGCGCTCTTTGCGGCGACCGCGCTGGCGCTGGCGATCTTCTTTCTCGTGTGCAGCTCGCTGGTCGCTTCCAAGTTCGGCAAGGTGCTGGTCGCCGTGCGCGACGCCGAGAGCCGGACGCGCTTCATCGGCTACCGGGTCGAGAACTACAAGCTCGTCGCCTGGGTACTGTCGGCCGTCATGGCGGGCGTTGCCGGGGCTCTCTACGTCCCCCAGGTCGGCATCATTAACCCGGGCGAGTTCGCTCCCGCCAATTCGATCGAGATCGTGATCTGGGTCGCGGTCGGCGGCCGCGGCACCCTGGTCGGTGCCATCGTCGGCGCGCTCCTCGTCAACTTCATGAAGAGCTGGTTCACCACCGGCGCCCTTGCCCAGTACTGGCCGTTCGTGCTCGGCGGTCTGTTCGTCGCCGTGACACTGCTTCTGCCGAAGGGCATTGTCGGCACGCTCGCGAGCTTCCTCCACCGCGAGCGCCGCGCAGCCCCGCCGGCGGCCGAGGCGCCGGCGCCCACTCCGCCCGCGTCGGGCTTGCCCGCGCAAAGTCTGGCAGCGCCGGGCGCGCCCAACCCGCAAGCGGCGGAGTAGGCGCGATGAACGTGAAGGCCCATCGCTCGGTCCTGTATCTCGACGGCGTCAGCGTCTCCTTCGACGGCTTCCGCGCGCTCAACTCGCTGTCGCTGGTCATCGCGCCCGGCGAGATGCGCGCCATCATCGGCCCGAACGGCGCCGGCAAGACGACCATGATGGACGTGGTCACCGGCAAGACCCGGCCGGACGAAGGCGAGGTCTATTTCGATGGCACCGTCGACCTGACGCGGCTCGACGAGGCGGCAATCGCCTCGCTCGGCATCGGCCGCAAGTTCCAGAAGCCGACCGTCTTCGAGAGCCACACCGTCTGGGACAATCTCGAGCTGGCGCTCGCCGGCGGGCGCGGCCCCTTCACCGCGCTCTTCGGCCGCCGCGGTCGCGAAGCCGCCGAACGCATCGAGCAGATCCTCGAGACGGTGCGCCTGACCGAGCGCCGCGACGTCCGCGCCGCCTATCTCAGCCACGGCCAGAAGCAATGGCTGGAGATCGGCATGCTCCTCGCCCAGGAGCCGAAGCTCCTCCTCGTCGACGAGCCCGCCGCCGGCATGACCGACTCCGAGACCGAGGCGACGGCCATCCTCCTCAAGGAGATCGCCAAGGAGAAATCGGTGGTCGTCGTCGAGCACGACATGACTTTCGTGCGCGCCCTCGACGTCAAGGTGACGGTGCTGCACGAAGGCTCGGTCATCTCGGAGGGCTCGCTCGATCACGTCTCCGCCGACCCCAGAGTCATTGAGGTCTATCTCGGCCGATGAGCACCCTCGCCGCTACCGACGTCGACCTCTACTACGGCGCCGCCCAGGCGCTCCGCCGGGTCTCGCTCTCCGCCGAGGCGGGCAAGGTCACGGCGCTGATGGGCCGCAACGGCGTCGGCAAGACCAGCTTCCTCCGCGCCATCATCGGCGAGCAGGCAATCGCCGGCGGCGAGATCCGCTTCAACGGCGCCGTCCTCGGGCGCATGGCGCCGCACGAGCGCGCCCGCCTCGGCATCGCCTATGTGCCGCAGGGCCGCGATATCTTTCCCCTGCTCACCGTCCGCGAGAATCTCGAAACCGGCTTCGCCCAACTGAAGCGCTCCGAGCGCTCCGTCCCCGACTACATCTTCGAGCTCTTCCCGGTGCTGAAGGGCATGCTCCGCCGCCGCGGCGGCGACCTGTCCGGCGGCCAGCAGCAGCAGCTCGCCATCGGCCGCGCGCTGGTCACCCGCCCTAAGCTCCTCGTCCTCGATGAGCCGACCGAGGGCATCCAGCCGTCGATCATCAAGGACATCGGCCGCGCCATCTCGTGGCTGCGCGAGCGCGGCGACATGGCGATCCTTCTGGTCGAGCAGTATTTCGACTTCGTCCACGAACTGGCCGACACCTTCGCGGTGATGGATCGCGGCCAGATCATCATCTCCGGCACCCGCGCCGAGCTCGATCCGGTGAAGGTCCGCCGGCACTTGACGGTGTGAGCCCGTGATCGTCGCGAGCAGCTACCTGATCGCCGCGTCGTATGCCGCGACCATGTCCCGCGCCTTCGCCCCGACTTCCGCCGCGCCCATGCCCGGCCGGTACAGGCTCGAGCCGATGCCGAAGCCGGCGATGCCGGCCTTCAGCCAGCCCGCGATATTCCCCGCGTCGACCCCGCCCACCGCCAGCAAGGGCGTGCCCTTCGGAAGGATCGCGGCAATCGCCCGGATGCCTGCCGGACCGAGTATGTCGGCGGGGAAGAACTTGAGAGCGTCGGCCCCCGCCGCGAGCGCGCCGAGCGCCTCGGTCGCCGTGAAGACTCCCGGATAGGAATCGAGGCCCGCGGCCTTGGTCGCGCGGATCACCGCGTCGTCGCGGTTGGGCGAGACCACGATCTGTCCGCCCGCCGCCTTCACCGATGCGACCTCTTCCGGCCTCAGCACCGTGCCCGCACCAACGCGGGCGCGGCCCGCCGACTTCTTCGCCATGGCCGCGATGCTGATGAACGGGTCGGGCGAGTTGAGCGGCACTTCGATGAGCCCGATGCCGCCCGCGATCAGCGCTTCCAGCATCGCCTCCGCTTCGTGCGGCCGTACGCCCCGCAGGATGGCAATGAGCGGTCGGTGGCCGGCGAAGACCGTCGTCATGGGGAACGCTCCGCCGGGAGGAAGCCGATCACCCGCGCCAGGTGAAGAAGACCAGCGACCACCATTTCCTTGCCGTCGAGAGTCTCGCTCGCGTGGCCGAGCACCGCCAACGCTTTCCGATAGTCACGCGCCAGCGACCGCGTGCCGATGATCCTCGGGACGGCGCTGGGGTTCAGACGGCCGAGGGCACGTGCCGCCGCTATCTCGCCGCCGATGACGAGGCCGGAGAGATAAGCGAGGTTGTCTTCGCGGGCGACATTGTCGAGGATCTGGCGGACGCGCACCGAGAAGACCGCGGCGAGGAACGGCAGGCCTGCTTCGCCCGTCCGCCGGACGGCTAGGGCAAAGTCGGGCACCTCGGAGAGGTTGCGCCCGCTGTCGGCGACCGAATGGCGGAGAAAGGAGTGGCGTGACAAGAGCTCGAAGAACTCGCCAGTCAGGAAAGTCTGGAAATCGATGATCGCGCCGCCCTTGACGCTCGCCCATTTGGAGTGGGTCCCCGGCAGGATCGCCGCTCCGTCGAAGCCGGGATTGCGATCGACCAGGCCGACGATCTGCGTCTCCTCGCCGCGGATCACGTCGCCGTCGCGTTCGGCCGAGCGCAGCATGACGCCCGGCACTATCGCTACCGGCCGCCCCGCGCTCGTCTCGAAGCGCAGCATGCTCGCGGCCAGTCCGGCCGGCGATGCGGGGCAATCGAGGTAGGCGGCCTCGTGCCAGCCTTGCCGGCTGCCGACCATGCCCGCCATGATTGCCGGCACTCGCGGCCACGCCGCGACCAGCGTCTCGAAGGCCCGCTCGTGCGCGCCTGCGGCAAGCGTGCCGATGCCGTCGCCGCTCTCCACCTCGGCGAGTTCGCCGCTATTGGCGTTGACCAGAATCGCGCGCAGCCGGCTGGTGCCCCAATCGACGACAATGAGCGCGGGATCGGCGGTGTGATGGGCCATGAGCGAAACGACGGCTCCGAGGTGGGCGCGATGCTCCTCCGGCAAACGCCGCCACGTGTCAAGTCGCCTCCGGCTAAGAGCCGTACAGGCGAAGAGCCAGGACGCGCGCCTTGACCATGTCGACCATCGCCTGGTTGGTCGTCACGCGCACGATCGAGCCGGCTTCCGGCGTGACCAGGCTCGCGAGGAATTCCTGCTCGCTGTCGCGGAAGGCGAGCCATTTGCGTTGCGCGGCCTTGAGCAGCTCCTGCTGCCCGGGTTGGAGCGTATTCATCAGTTCCGCGTAGGTGTCGTTCAACGCTTTGTCCCAGGCGTCATAGGCGGTGCCGAGGCACTCGACCATGCCGGCGGTCGATTGTCCGTCCGCGGAGTCGAGGCATTCGGCGAGCGTGCTGTCGATCGGATCTTCCTCCTCGGTATCTTCCGCGAACACGGGGAGGGTGGTGAGGAGAACGAGAAGGCCGGCGGCGAAGAATCTGCGCATGGGGAACCTCCTGGGCTCAGCTCATCATACGCGAGGCCGCGCCATGACCAAGCCTATGCTCCCTTCGGCGCGGGGCCGGTGGAGCCGCGAATGACGAGGTCCACCGGCCAGAGCTCGTGGATGGTCCCCGGGTCCCTGCCGGCGAGCAACTCGGTCGCGAGCTCGGCGACGCGTGTGCCGGCCGCGCGGATCGACGACCGCGTGGTCGACACGGGCGGCACCATGCGCGCGGCGCTGAGGAAGGGGAAGACGTCGTCGTGCGCAATCATCGAAACGTCCTTGCCGAGTTCCAGCCCGGCCGAGCGCATGGCGCGAAAGGCGCCGAGCGCCATCATCATCGACGAGACGAGCAGTGCCGTTGGCCTCGGCCGCTCGTTGAGGAACCGTTCGGTGAAGCGGTAACCGACTTCGTCGGTCATGTAGCCTTCGGCGATGAAGCGGTCGTCGACGGTCACGCCGCGGAGCCCGAGTGCCTGGCGAAATCCGGCTTCGCGATGGGCCGCATACGTGAAATGCGCATGGCCGTTGATAAGGCCGATGCGCGTGTGGCCGAGATCGAGAAGGTGATTGGCGGCGTGGCGGAATGCGTTCTCGTTGTCGATGTCCAGCCAGGCATGCGGGCGATTGCTGACCGTCCGGCCGTGGAGGACAAAGGGCAGCCCGAGCTCGGTCAGGAGCGCGACACGCGGATCCTCGATCAGCGGGCTCGACAATATGACGGCGTCGACCCGCGTTGCCGCGGCGATACGGCGGTAGCTGGCGATCTCGTCATGCCCCCGTGCCGGGCTCAGCACGATGTCGATCTCGTCTTCGGCAAGCCGTTCCCCGAGGCCTGCAAGGAACTCGACATAATGCGGATCGAGCAAGAGGTTGCGGTCGGTCTGCAGCACGGCGCCGATGGCGCCGGCCCGGCCCGTGGCAAGCCGCCTGGCGCTGACGTTCGGCCGATAGTGGAAACGGCGCGCCGCCTCGAGCACGCGCTCCCGCGTCGCCGCGCTGACTTCCGGGTAGCCGTTCAGGGCACGGCTGACGGTCGTCTGCGACAGCCCGAGCTGGCCGGCGAGCTCTTTGAGCTTCATGTTCGGCGACGTCCTCCCGCCCCATTCAAAGCGCTTTCAAATTGCGTATGCAAGACCAAACCGGGGCAATTTGCCGGCCGAGCGTCGCTATTGTCGCGAACGCTTTCCACATGCTTCTTGATAGCACAATAGTTTCATGGCCTTCGTGATGTCTGCTTGAGTAGCTGGCTTGGTTGTTAGCCGCGCACCGCGGCGTTTTCTTTTCCTCCGCCTTGACTCGTTGGCCGGTTCGCCGCCATGATACATTCAAAGCGCTTTGGGGCGGTGGTGGAAAATCACCGTTACTGGGGCGTTTGGGAGGACGTCAGGGAAACAGAAGTTCGTACGCGGAGACGCGGACGACGGCGTTTCCACAAGCACCTCCCTCGTCACGTGTGGACAATCGGGAGGTTTGCAATGAAACTTCGCCATTCCCTCTTCGCCTTCGCCGCCGCCACGCTTCTCGCAGGCCCGGCTTTCGCTACGGACCTTGCCGTCGTCTCCGGCTCGACCGGCAATGATATCGACGTTCTGCGTTCCCAGCTCGACGTCTACGAGAAGGAGTCGGGCAACAAGGTGTCGATCGTGCCGATGCCATCCTCGACGACGGATCAGTTCAGCCAGTACAAGCTCTGGCTCGCCGCTCAGAATTCGGACATCGACGTTTACCAGACCGACGTCATCTGGGCGCCGCAGCTCGCCAATCAACTGCTCGATCTGACCGATGCGGCCAAGGGTGTCGTCAAGGATCATTTCCCGGCGATCGTCGAGTCGCAGACGGTGAACGGCAAGCTGGTGGCGATCCCCCTGTTCACGGACGCCCCGGCCCTCTTCTATCGCAAGGACCTCCTCGACAAATACGGCAAGCAGCCGCCGAAGACCTGGGACGAACTCGCGGCCACCGCGAAGGAAATCCAGGACAAGGAGCGCGCCGCCGGCAACAAGGACATGTGGGGCCTCGTCTTCCAGGGCAACGCCTATGAAGGCCTCACCTGCGATGCGCTGGAATGGGTGAAGTCGAACGGCGGCGGCCAGATCATCGAGCCGGACGGCACCGTCTCCATTAACAATCCGCAGGCCGCCGCGGCCCTCGATCGCGCCAAGAGCTGGGTCAACGCGATCTCCCCGCCCGGCGTCCTCGCCTACCAGGAGGAAGAGTCGCGCGGCGTGTGGCAGACCGGCAATTCCGTGTTCATGCGCAACTGGCCTTACGCCTACTCGCTCGGCAATGGCGGCGATTCCGCAGTGAAGGGCAAGTTCGACGTCGAGCCGCTGCCGGCCGGTACCGGCGAAGGCGCGCGGTCGGCGGCCACGCTTGGCGGCTGGAACCTCGCGGTGTCCAAGTATTCGAAGCACCCCAAGGAAGCGATCGCGCTCGCCCTGTGGCTCGCCTCGACCGAGCAGCAGAAGGTTCGCGCCCTCAAGTCCAGCCACCTGCCGACGGTGATCTCGCTCTATGACGATGCCGACATCGCCAAGGAGCAGCCGATCATTCCGCGCTGGAAGGAAGTGTTCGTCAACGCCGTGCCGCGTCCCTCGGCCCCGACCAAGGTCAAGTACAACGAGGTCTCCAGCCAGTTCTGGAACGCCGTGCACAAGACCATGTCCGGCGACGGCTCCGGCGCCGACAATCTTGCCGCCCTCGAGATCAGCCTGACCAAGCTGAAGGGCGCGGCCTGGTAGGCTCCGTTCCGGCGGCGCCGGCGGGATTTCACTCCGCTGGCGCTGCCACCTTCCCGCATGTTCCCGCATGCGATATGAGCGGACGACTGTCCGTCCGCTGCCGACTATCCTGTTGCGCTCCGCCAGGGTGGAGGGGGGCGAGCTAGCGGGTGTTCCATGGCACAGGCTCAATTGACCGTTCCGGCTCCGGCGGCAGCGCCGGTTGTGCGGCGCTCCCACCTGATGCGCCAGCGCGTGCGCTCGGCCTGGATGTTCCTCACGCCGATGCTGCTCGTCCTCACCGCCGTCGCCGGCTGGCCGCTGCTCCGCACCATCTATTTCGGCTTCACCAACACCTCGCTCTCCGACTTCGAGAACCACCAGTGGGTCGGCTTCGACAACTACCTGTCGGTGCTCAAGCTGCCCTCCGGCAAGGTCATCTACGACGGCCTGCTCGTCGATCCGGTGTGGTGGCGGGCGGTGTGGAACACCTTCCGCTTCAGCATCATCTCGGTCCTCGTTGAGACCCTGCTCGGCCTCATCGTCGCGCTCGTCCTCAATGCCGAATTCCGCGGCCGCGGCCTGGTACGCGCCGCCATCCTCATCCCCTGGGCGATCCCGACCATCGTCTCGGCGAAGATGTGGGCATGGATGCTCAACGACCAGTTCGGCATTATCAACGACATCCTGATGAAGCTCGGCGTGATCAGCCAGAAGATCGCGTGGACCGCGGATCCCGGCACCGCGATGCTCGCGGTCCTCATCGTCGACATCTGGAAGACGACGCCGTTCATGACCCTTCTGATCCTCGCCGGCTTGCAGATGGTTCCCGGCGATATCTACGAGGCCGCGCGGATCGACGGGGTCAATCCGCTCAAGGTCTTCTGGAAGGTGACGTTGCCGCTGATCCGCCCGGCGCTGATGGTGGCGGTGATCTTCCGCACCCTCGATGCGCTTCGCATCTTCGACCTGATCTACGTGCTGACGCCCAACAACGTGCACACCAAGTCGATGTCGGTCTTCGCCAAGGAGAACCTCTTCGACTTCGACAAATTCGCCTTCGGCTCGGCAGCCTCGACGCTGCTCTTCGTCATCCTCGCGACCTTCACCGTGCTCTACCTGTGGCTCGGTCGGGTCAACCTCTCGGGGAGCCGGTGATGGCCATGAAGCTCGTGCGCAACGTCGCGTTCTATCTTCTTGTTCTCGTCATCATCGTGATCGCGGTGTTCCCATTCTACTACGCGATCCTGACCAGTTTCAAATCCGGCACGGCGCTTTTCCAGATCGACTACTGGCCGAAGTCGTTCTCGCTCGACAACTACGTCAACGTG